>NZ_BTPT01000019.1:0-141116 GCF_054408565.1 Vallitalea sediminicola | reverse complement strand
AATTTCTATCTTGAGACAGCCTTTTCTATTCTGATATACCTAATTATCAAGTATATAAACTCCCCCTGTTCACAATAATAATTATATGATAAAATAAAATAACTGCTTACAACAATAAGGTAGAGTATTGATAAATGTTTGGGATCACTAATAAAATACAAAGGAGACAACATATGGAACGACTAAAAGATTTCTTTGAGAAACATTGGAGAGCTGTAGTTATATTTATAGCAATATTATACATGGGGATAGGCTTATTTCAACTTATATCTGGTATAGAACTTGATCCAACTAAAACTAAAAACGCCGGAACATTCCTAATGTTTCTTGCATTAGCAGTATTCGTCTATGGTAAAAGAGTAGAAAAAATGGCTACAGAAAAAGAAAAACAAAAAGTAGAAGAGAAACAAGAGGAAAAACAAGAAAAAGACATAAATTAAGTTATTGACAAACAAGCTATACCATTATATAATGAAATCAAAGTTACTAAAACGTTTACTCTAATTCGTTAGTAATAATAAATTATATAATGGTATAAGCTTTTTTTCGTATTTTGAGAATCAATTAGGAGTTGTTTTTTATGAAAGTTACTATAAAAGATATTGCTGAAAAAGCTAATGTTTCAGTAGCTACAGTTTCAAGAGTTGTTAATAACAAAAGCAAAGGTGTCGGAGAAGAGACAAGAAAAAGAATTCTTGATCTTATAAAAGAATATGATTTTCAACCAAGTGCAGTTGCTAGAGGGTTAGTAACCAAAAAATCTAAAATTATAGGACTTATCATACCAGATTTGACTAATCCATTCTATCCTAAAATGACTAAAGGGATTGAAGATGTAGCTCATGAACATGGTTATAATATTATTCTATGTGATGGCAATAATTCAAAAGAAAAAGAAGCTGCGTACTTGGATTTTTTGAATGAACATTATGTATGTGGGATTATATATAATAATTTCCACAATATAAGTGATACTATACTTAATAAGATTCTAAAAAGCTCTTTGCCCTTAGTATTTATTGATTCAAAACCGGAGATAAAAGGGTGTAAATGTGTCTATCTTGATAATCAAAGGGCTATGTATGAAGTAATAGAGCACTTATTACTTAATGGACATCGTAAAATTGGTTTTATAACAGGTCCATTGGACAGTTATTCTACTAACGAACGATATAAAGGATACATCAATGCTCTAAGTGATTATGGTATTCCTTTTAATTCTAATTTGGTAGTTAAAGGCGATTATGTTATGAAAGATGGATACTATGCTATGGAAAGACTCTATAACCAAACTAAAGACTTTACAGCAATAGCTTGTTGCAATGATCTTATGGCTATAGGTGCTATCGAAAAATTAGAAGAATTGGAAATAAAAGTTCCAGAAGATATATCAGTGGTTGGATTTGATGATATTGATATTGCAAGATTAGTTAGACCTAAGCTTACTACTGTTGCTCAGCCTATCCATGAAATGGGAAGAGAAGCTGCTAATATGATAATTGATATTATTGAAGGTAAAGGTAGTAAAGTAAAAGACGATATTATATTCAAACCTAATCTAATAATAAGAGATTCAGTTAAAAAAAATAATCAATAATTATTTTTTTTGAAGACAACTAAAACGTTTACTCTTTACAAGCATTTATTTTTTGCATTTTACGTAAACGTTTTACCATATAATATATTTTTTTTATAGTTAACGTAAACGTTTTACTTAATTCATATTATAGGAGGATTAAAAATGAATAACTTGGTATTTCAAAATGACAGGGATTTAGATTTAATTGCATTGGGGCGTCTTGCAGTTGATTTGAACGCTAATGAAATTCATCGCCCTATGGAAGAAACATCTACTTTTACAAAATACTTAGGTGGTTCTCCAGCTAATATTTCGGTTGCTGTTTCAAGATTAGGATTAAAAGCAGGTTTTATGGGAAGAGTTGCAGATGATCAATTGGGACGTTTCATAATCAATTATTTAAAAGATAATAATATTGATTATTCTAATGTTGTCATTGATAAATCAGGAGCTAAAACAGGTTTGGCTTTTACTGAAATCAAATCACCTACAGACTGTAGTATTTTAATGTATCGTTCAGATGCAGTTGATTTAAAATTAGAGGTTGGAGATATAAAAGAAGAGTACATAAAAAATTCCAAAGCCATACTTATATCAGGAACAGCATTAGCAGCAAGCCCATCTAGAGAAGCGGTATTTGCAGCTGTTGAACTAGCAAGAAAGAATAAAACAGTAGTTTTCTTTGATATTGATTATCGCCCATATACATGGAAATCAGTTGAAGAAACTGCTATTTACTATAGTTTGCTAGCTGAAAAATGTGATGTAATAATTGGTACTCGTGAAGAATTTGATATGTTGGAGATGTTCTCTAATCCTGATAACAAAGATGATTATGTTACAGCTAACAAGTGGTTTGACTATAATGCCAAGATAATGGTCATTAAACATGGAAAAGAAGGCTCATATGCTTATACATTAGAAGGTGATAAGTATACAGGAGCAGTATTCCCTGTTATACCAGTTAAAACATTTGGGGCTGGAGATTCTTATGCAGGTGGTTTCATATATGGATTAATGCAAGGATATGACCCAGGCAAAGCTATGGAAATAGGTGCAGCATCAGCTTCTATTGTTGTATCAAGTCATAGTTGTTCAGATGCTATGCCGGGTATAGATAAAATAGAAAGATTCATCAAGCAATATGATGGCGAAAAAGCTTATGACGTCAAGAATATATAAATAGGGAGGAAATACATATGTCAGACGCAAAATTAATGGTAAATGAATTAATAACACGTGCAAGAGTAGCACAAGAGGTAGCAGAAGGTTTTACACAAGAACAAGTGAATCAATTGATAAAAGCAATAGCTTGGGAAGTAGTACAAGAAGATAAAGCTAGAGAGATAGCATCATTAGCTGTAACTGAATCACAGCTAGGTAATTACGAAGGTAAATATTCTAAGCTGATGAAAAAAGTTCGTGGATCACTTAGGGACATGAAAGATGGTAAATCAGTAGGTGTCATAGAAAGAATACCAGAAAAAGGTATTGTGAAATTTGCTAAACCAGTAGGTGTAATTGGAGCATTAGTTCCATGTACTAACCCTGAGGCAACTCCAATAATAAAAGCTATGAATGCAATTAAAGGGAGAAATGCAATAGTATTCGCTCCTCATCCTCGTACTAAAAAAACTAATAAATTTATCGTTGATATTATGAGAGCAACTCTTAAAAAATATAATGTTCCAGAAGATTTGATAATCACTATAGAAGAACCTTCTCTAGAACTTAGTAGTGAGCTTATGAAGCAATGTGATTTAGTTGTTGCTACAGGAGGTTCTGGAATGGTGAAGTCAGCTTATTCTTCAGGAACACCTGCTTATGGAGTTGGAGCTGGTAATGCAGTTGTTATAGTTGATGAAACAGCAGATATAAAAGATGCAGCACACAAGATCAAGTTAAGTAAAATATTTGATTATGCAACAAGTTGTTCATCTGAGAATTCATTAGTTATAGTCGAGAGTGTATATGATGAATTAGTAGCTAACTTAAAGGCTGAAGGTGGTCATTTAGCTACAAAAGAGGAAAAGGAAAAATTACAAAATACTATGTGGGAAGATGGACATCTTGATCGTAGAATAGTAGCTCAACCAGCTAATAAGATTGCAGAACTTGCTGAAATCAATATTTCAGATAATGAAGAATTCATTATGGTTGAAGAAAATGGTGTTGGTGCTGATTATCCGTTTTCAGGTGAAAAAATGTCCGTTGTAGTTACATTATATAAAGTAAAAGATTTTGACCAAGCCGTAAATAAAGTAAATGAAATAACTGGATATCAAGGTACAGGTCATTCATGTGGTATACATACAACAGATGAAAGTCGTGTTGAGGTATTAGGTAATAAAGTAAAAGTTAGCCGTATCATGGTTAGACAACCACAATGTTATGCTAATAGTGGTAATTGGGATAATGGAATGCCATTTACATTAACACTTGGCTGTGGTACATGGGGTGGTAATGTAGCTTCTGAAAATATAACTTGGAAGCATTTTATTAATGTTACATGGGTATCTACACCAATAAAAGAAGAGATTCCAACTGATGAAGAATTATTTGGAGACTTGGCTAAATAGAGGAAGAAGGAGTATATAATGCTAGTAAATATGGAACAAATAGTAAAAGAAGCAGCGATAAGTAATAAAGCTATTCCAGGGTTTAATGTTTTTGGCTATGAAGATGCCATGATGGTCATTAAGGTTGCACAGGAGCTGAATGCTCCTGCTATATTAATGGCTAATAAAGATGCTGTTGCACATATGGACGTAAAATATCAGGCTGCATTATATAGAGCTATAGGTCAAGACACTAATATACCAGTATGTGTACATCTTGATCATGGTAATAATTATGAAATATGTGCTAAAGCTATTGCAGCCGGTTTTACATCAGTTATGTATGATGGTTCTCAATTACCACTTGATGAGAACATAGCAAATACTAAAGAAGTTGTAAGGTTAGCTCATTCATGTGGAGTATCTGTTGAAGCTGAAATTGGTTCAGTAGGGTATAATGATCCAACGATAATTGCAAAAGAAATATATACTGACCCAACTGAAGCTAAGAAATTTGCTATAGAAACAGGAGTAGATGCTTTAGCAGTAGCAGTAGGGACATTACATAGAATGCAACAACAAAATGCTAAGATTCAATATGAATTGTTAGAAGAAATACAAAATATAACTGATATACCATTGGTTATTCATGGTTCTACAGGACTTGGCAATGAAGATTTGACTAAATTATCGACTTATCATATTGGTAAAGTTAATATTGGAACAGCTCTTAGAATGACTTTCGGTAATACACTAAGAGAAGAAATCAATGCTCATTCAGATGAGTTTGATAGAATTAAATTTTTCAAGAAGCCCATGGAACAAGTGAAAGATGTAATATTTAATAAATATAAGCTTCTAGGATGGTAATTAATGAAATAATTACTATAATAAGTTGAATTAAATAATTGCTAAGGAGCCAGTAATTATTTAGTTCTATTCTACTTATAAATTAAGGAAAATATATTGAAATTATTGAAATTGGTAGATGTTTAATCTCAATATATATATTAGGGAAAGGATTGTTATAAATGGTAATCAATCAAAATAAAGAATATAAATATGGTTATAATTCAATCACAGAGCTAGAAGGTAAACATAGTGATATGAAAATGGATATGGGAATCATCCGTTTGAAAAAAGATTATATCTATGAAAATGCTGAGCCAAAAGAAAGAGCAATTCTATTGATAAAAGGCCATGTAATGTTTCAATGGGATGGACAAAAAGAGATAGTTAAAAGAGATAGTTGTTTCAATGAAAATCCTATATGCATACATCTTCCAAAAGACAAGAAAGTTGTAATTATTGGTTTGGCTGAATCTGAATTATGTTACGAAGCTGTTTATAACGATAATGTTTTTGATTCTAAGCTATACAATAAGGAAGATTGTGTTAGTGACGTTTTCGGTAAAGATACTCTTAATGATGCATCAATTAGAACAGTAAGAACAATTATTGATGATGATATTGCTCCTTATTCTAATTTGGTAATGGGAGAAGTAGTTAACCATCCAGGTAAGTGGTCATCTTATCCACCTCATTATCATATACAACCAGAGGTTTACCATTATAGATTTTTACCAGATACTGGTTTCGGTTTCAGTCTTGTTGGAGACAAAGCTAGTAAAGTGAAAAACAAAAGTACTTCTTGTATAACAAGTAATGTTGTTCATCCACAGTGTTCCGCACCAGGTTATGCTATGTATTATGTTTGGATGATACCACATATTGAAGAAAAACGTTGGTTAAAAGATCGTACTTTCGAAAATCAGCATCAATGGTTATTAAATAAAAATGCTAAGATATGGTCACAAAAATAAATATGAGGAGGAAGGTATATGGAAACTATTCATTTAACTATGGCCCAAGCACTAGTTAAATTTCTAGATAATCAATATATTGTTTTTGATGGACAAGAGCAAAAGTTCATTAAAGGGTTTTTTACAATATTTGGACATGGTAATGTGTTAGGTCTGGGGCAAGCTCTTGAACAAGATAAAGGAGATTTGATTGTTCATCAAGGGCGTAATGAACAAGGTATGGTTCATGCTGCTATTGGATATGCTAAGCAAAATCACAGGAAGCAAATATATGCATGTACATCTTCCGTTGGACCAGGTGCAGCAAATATGATAACAGCAGCAGCTACAGCTACAGCTAATAGAATACCGGTCTTGCTATTTCCTGGTGATACATATGCGGCAAGACAACCAGATCCAGTTCTTCAACAAGTTGAACAATTCCATGATTTGACACTTACAACAAATGATGCATATAGAGCAGTAAGTAAATATTGGGATAGAATTAATAGACCAGAACAATTAATGTTCTCTATGATAAATGCAATGCGTATATTAACAGATCCAGCTGAGACAGGTGCTGTCACTATAGCACTTCCTCAAGATGTTCAAGGAGAAGCTTATGATTATCCTGTAAGTTTCTTTGATAAACGGGTACATCGTATAGAGAGAAAAATACCAACAGAAGCTATGATTGATGATGCAGTCAATATTATTAAAAAGAAAAAGAAACCTTTCATTATATGTGGTGGAGGGGTTAGGTATTCAGAAGCAGCTAATGCCTTGAAGGAATTTGCTGAAAAATTCAATATACCCTTTGGAGAAACACAAGCTGGGAAAAGTGCTATCGTATGGGATCATAGACTGAATATGGGTGGCATTGGAACAACAGGTAATCTTGCATCTAATACTTTAGCAAAAGATGCTGATGTAATTATTGGAATTGGAACTAGATATACAGACTTTACAACTGCTTCAAAGTGGTTATTCCAGAATCCAGAAGTTGATTTTGTTAATATTAATATAGCTTCATTTGATGCGTATAAATTAGATGGAATAAAAGTAGAAGCTGATGCAAAAGTTGCTTTAGAAATCTTGACTGATAGATTGGTTAGAGAAGAGTATAAATCAGCTTATGTAGATGAGATAAATAATATTAAGGATAAATGGAATAACGAGGTTGACCGTTTATTCAATGTTAAGTATAAGGAAGATTTTGTTCCAGAAGTTAGTGGTCACCTTGATGATAAATTAGAGGAATATAAAGAAGTCTTAAAATCAAACTTAACACAAACTAAGGTTTTAGGTATGTTAGATAACCTTTTAGATGATAGTTCTATTATAGTAGGTGCATCAGGTAGTCTTCCAGGTGATTTACAAAGAGTATGGAGACCAAAAGAACCAAATACATATCATATGGAATATGGTTATTCTTGTATGGGCTACGAAGTTAACGCTACTCTTGGTGTGAAACTAGCCAGACCAAATAGAGAAGTGTATGCAATGGTTGGTGATGGTTCATATATGATGCTTCATTCAGAACTTGTAACATCCATTCAAGAAGGAGCTAAGATTAATATTTTGTTGTTTGATAACATGGAATTCGGCTGTATCAATAATTTACAGATGGGCAATGGAATGGGAAGTTTTGGTACAGAAATGCGTCACAGAAATCCTAAATCAGGACTATTGGATGCGAATCTAGTTAAAATGGATTTTGCGATGAATGCAGCTTCTTATGGTTGCAAAACATATTCTGTTAGAACTGAAGAAGAGTTGATAGCAGCAGTCAAGGATGCTAAGAAGCAAGAAGTATCTACTTTAATTGATATTAAGGTATTACCGAAAACTATGACAGATGGTTATGAATCCTGGTGGCGTGTAGGAAATGCAGAAGTGGCTGATAAAGAAAGTATTGTGAATGCTACAAAAGATTTGAAAGTTAAAATTAATGAGGCTAGAAGATATTAATATATAAGTTGAATCAAATATTTAACTAAATGAGAGAAGGTCGGAAATATGTTAGATAGAAGCAAAGTAAAATTAGGTATTGCGCCCATAGCTTGGACAAATGATGATTTGCCAGAGCTTGGAAAGGATAATTCTTTTGAACAATGTATTAGTGAAATGGCATTGGCAGGATTTACAGGAAGTGAAGTTGGTAATAAATATCCAAAAGACCCAGAAGTATTAAAAAGATACCTTGATCTACGTGGTGTCAGGATATGTAATGCATGGTTTTCAACGCTTTTTACTTCTGAGTCAGAGGAAGTCACTATCAATAATTTTATCAAACAAAGAGATTTTTTACATGCTCTAGGAGCTAAAATGATTGGGTGTTCTGAGCAGGGAAATAGTATTCAAGGAACTGAAAAATCAGTTTTTCATGATAAACCAATATATACAGAAGAAGAATGGTTAAAAGTTACAAGCGGTATGAACAAGTTAGCCAAACTAGCAGCTGAAAAAGGTATGAAATTATCTTATCATCATCATATGGGAACAGGTGTACAAACACCAGAAGAAGTTGATAAATTCATGGAAATGACAAATGATGATGTTTACTTATTATTTGATTCAGGACATCTTGCTTACTCAGAGTTAAGTGCTCAAGCTTCATATGATGTGTTACAAAAACATATTAAAAGAGTTGCACATGTTCATCTAAAAGACATTCGTCTAGATATTGTTAAGAAGGTCAAAGAAAATGAATTGAGTTTTCTAGAAGGTGTTAAAATGGGAGCATTCACGATTCCAGGAGATGGTGCTATTGATTTTAAACCAATCTTCAAGATATTAGAAGACAATAATTATGAAGGATGGATGGTAGTAGAAGCTGAACAAGACCCTGCGATCGCTAATCCTTTTGAATATGCATTAAAAGCTAGAGCTTATATACAAGAAAATACAGGATTGTAATAACATTAATTACTATTAAATAAGTTGAACTAAATAATTGTTATATAGAGAGCAATGATCTAGTTCAAGCAAAATATATAATTGGAGGAATTGTATTATGGGAAAAATGAATGTTGGTATCATTGGTGTAGGTCGTATTGGAAGAGTTCATGCACAAAGTATATCTTACAATATACCAGATGTAACTATAAAAGCGGTATCAGACGTTAGATTAGATGGAGTAAGTGAGTGGGCAAAAGGTTTAGGTATAGAAAATGTATATGATGATTATCACAAAATATTAGATGATAAGGAAATAGATGCTGTTCTTGTCTGCTCATCTACAGATACACATGCACAGATTTCTATAGAAGCTGCTAGGGCAGGAAAACATGTATTTTGTGAGAAACCTATAGATTACGATTTAGATAGAATCAATAACGTATTAAAAGAGGTAGAAAAAAAAGGAGTCAAATTCCAAGTAGGTTTCAATAGAAGATTTGACCATAATTTCAATAGAATCAATAAGGTTACAAAAGATGGTGTTATCGGTGAACCACATATTATAAAAATTACTTCAAGAGATCCTGAGCCACCACCAATCGAGTATGTTAAAGTTTCTGGAGGAATGTTTTTTGATATGACTATTCATGACTTTGATATGGCTAGATTTCAAGCAGGTTGTGAGGCTACTGAAGTCTATGCTGTTGGTGCAAGTCTAGTTGATCCGGAAATTGGAAAAGCTGGCGATGTAGATACAGCTGTAATTACAATTAAATTTGAAAATGGTGCAATAGCAATTATTGATAATAGTAGGAAAGCTGCTTATGGTTATGACCAGAGAGTTGAAGTGTTTGGATCAGAAGGTAGCATTGAAGCAAAAAATGATACTGAGACAAATACAATTCTAAGAACTAAGCAAGCAGTTTCAACTGATAAACCATTATATTTCTTTTTAGAGCGATACATGGGTTCTTTTGTTGAAGAAATGAAGCAATTCTTTGAAGCTATTAAAAATGATACAGAAACTCCAGTTAAAGGAATTGATGGATTAAATGCAGTTGTAATAGCGATGGCTGCTAAGAAATCTTTGGAAGAAGGACGACCAGTAAAAATATCTGAAATAGTTTAATATTACAACTTATTTTACTTGATATTTACTTCCAGGGAGGTGAAATAATGTCAAACATCCAAGATAGTATACAGGATATGTATAAGCGTAGAGAAAAATTATTACAAGGTGGAGGTAAGGCCAAAATAGATAAGCAGCATGCAGAAGGAAAAATGACTGCAAGAGAGAGAATTGATATGTTGCTTGATATTAATAGTTTTGTTGAGATAGGAGCATATATGAAGCACCGTTCAACTGACTTTGGACTTGGTGAAATAGAAATACCAGGAGATGGTGTTGTTACAGGTTATGGTACCATTGATGGTAACTTAGTATATGTATATGCACAAGATTTTACAGTAATGGGCGGTTCATTGGGTGAAGTACATGCACAGAAGATATGTAAGGTAATGGATATGGCTCTAAAAACAGGTGCTCCAATTATTGGAATCAATGATTCTGGTGGAGCAAGAGTCCAAGAAGGAATTGATGCTCTTGGTGGTTTTGGTGAAATATTTTATCGTAATACAAAAGCATCTGGTATAATACCACAGATTTCTGTAATAATGGGTCCTTGTGCAGGAGGAGCAGTCTATTCACCTGCAATAACTGATTTTGTATTTATGGTGGATAATACTAGTCAAATGTTTATTACTGGACCTGAGGTAATTAAAACGGTCACTGGTGAAGAGATAACCAAGGAAGAACTTGGTGGTGCTCATGTACATGCTAGTAAAAGTGGAGTAGCTCATTTTCATTATGCTGATGAAATAGAATGTATCAAAGAGATTAGAAAATTAATTAACTATTTACCTTCTAATTATTTGGAAGAACCTATTGAAATGAATATTGATGATGATCCTAACAGAAAATCAACAAAACTAATGGATATTATGCCAGATAGTCCAAGTAAAGCTTATGATATGAAATTAATCATTGATGAAATAATAGATACTGGTAGCTTTATTGAAGTACATAAACACTATGCTCAGAATATAATAGTTGGGTTTGCTAAGATGAATAATGATACTGTTGGTATAATAGCTAATCAACCCAAAATTTTAGCAGGTGCACTTGATGTAAATGCTTCAGATAAAGCTGCAAGATTTATTAGATTTTGTGATAGCTTCAATATTCCTATTGTTACATTAACGGATGTACCAGGGTATTTTCCAGGAGTTACCCAAGAACATTCAGGAATTATAAGGCATGGTGCCAAACTTCTTTATGCATATTGTGAAGCCACAGTACCTAAGATTAATGTTATTCTTAGAAAAGCGTATGGTGGAGCATATATAGCAATGAGTAGTAAACATCTTAAAGCGGATATGGTTCTAGCTTGGCCAACAGCTGAGATCGCTGTTATGGGGGCTCAAGGTGCAGCTAATATCATATTTAGAAAAGATATTGAAAAAGCAGATGATCCTACGAAGATGCGTGAACAGAAAGTTGAAGAATATAGAGACAATTTTGCTAATCCGTATGTAGCAGCTAGTAGAGGATTTGTTGATGCAGTGATTGAACCTATGATGACTAGACCTTATATAATATCCACTCTTCAAGCTCTTAGAAGTAAGCGTGAAGAAAAAATAGATAAGAAACATGGTAATATACCATTATAAACTTGATTAGTCGAGTATATAAAAAATAAGAGGCTGAATCATAATACATTGATATGTATTATGATTCAGCCTTCTTTATTTATTTGGTTTCATATATTTACATTATCTAGTTCTTTTTTGGTTTTTTAAGATGGTAGAATATTTGAATATACTGGTTGTTAAAATAAAGTACTATTTTCTGGATACTTTATTTTTAAGTGATATCACACTAAATGTATTAATATTATTAGATATTTGCAATAATTAATTGCTGAAATAGCATTTATAGATTATATTAATAGTATAATATTACAATAGTACAATATTACACAAGTATAATATTATACTACTTAAAAAATGAAAGGTGGCTATGAACTATGTCGCTAAAATATGGACTATTGGGATTGCTTAATTATGGTTCTATGACAGGCTATGAACTAGACAAAATGTTTAAAGAGTCTTTGAATTTTTTTTGGCAAGCAGAGAGAAGTCAAATATATAGGGAATTAAATATAATGAAGAAATGGGGTTGGTTATCTTCAGAGATAGTATTTCAAACAGATAGACCCAATAAAAAGTTATATACCATAACTGATGAAGGTAAATCAGAATTCCTGAATTGGTTAGCAACTGATTGTATAGATGAGGCTCTTTTTACTAGAAATCAGTTACTATTAAGAACTTTTTTTTCAGGGGAAAGAGATACTATTGGTAATATAAAGATGTTAAAAGATTTTAAAGAAAGGTGTGAAAAGGAGCTTGGAAAACTAAAGGTAGTTACTAAAAGTTATGACGTGAATAATGGAAAAAATCATACCTGTAATAATACTGAAATTTATTGGGGCATCTCTGCAAATTTTGGTAAATATTATTATGAAATGTGTATTCATTGGGCTGAAGATAGTATTAATATATTAAAAGAAGAAGTATGAGTATGAATTTGGAGGTGTCAAGATTGAAAGTTATAGAAGTTAACAATTTAGTTAAAAGATATGGGGATTTAACAGCTGTAAATAATATTTCTTTTTCGGTGGAGAGAGGCAGTATATGTGCAATACTTGGACCCAATGGATCTGGTAAAACTACTACTATAAAAAGTATATGTAATCTAATAATTCCAGATGAAGGTAGCATTAAACTATTTGGTAAAGATAATAAAAAATCCATAGATAAGGTAGCAGCTCTATTTGAAGGTACAAGAAATCTTTATTGGAGATTGACTCCTAGAGAGAATTTAAGATATTTTGCTGGTATCAGAGGGTTAGGTGGTAAAAAAATAGAAAAGAAAATAGATGAATTATTAGATGGATTCGATTTGAAAGATAAAAAAGATACTGTAGTCAATAATCTATCCAGAGGCATGAGACAAAAAGTTGCTATAGCTATGACATTAATATGCGACACAGAAATAATTATATTAGATGAACCTACACTTGGATTAGATGTCAAGAGTTTTATGGAAATAAAAAACATGTTAAAATACATAGCTAATAATATGAAAAAAACAGTTCTTCTAAGTACTCATGACATGAATTTAGTTGAAGAAGTTTGTGAAGATATTGTTATATTGAATAGAGGAAAAATAATTGCACAAGATACAATGGATAATTTATTGGATATGTTTAAAAGCATGACTTACGAGATTAATCTACGTGATACCATTACTGAAGAACAAAAGGAATATCTATCTAATTTAGAATATGAATTCTATCTTATGAAAAGTGGAGACGTTCTTGAAATAGATATAATAGACTCAAAAGAAATTTATGAAATAATCGATATCTTGAAAGAAAAGAATATCTTTATAAAGGAAATAAAACAGAAAAATATAAACTTTGAAAGAGTTTATATAAATCTTACTAGTGGGGAGGGTAAATAATTATGAAGATGTTTTATTTGTTTAAAGTATCCATTGAAAAATCTTTTAAAGAAATAAGTAGATACAAGTTTAATACAATTTCTAGTATATTAAGTTTATATTTCCTTTTTATTGCTATGTTTTTAGGGGTTAAGGTATTTGGTTCAACCATGGATATAAGTCCTATAAAACTGGGCAAAACAATAGAAGGATTTGTAATTGGATATTTTCTGTGGACCATAATGTTGATGGTATATGAAGATACTGCATTCAACATAACTCGTGATGCTAATAAAGGTACATTAGAACAGATAAGTATGACTGATCTAGGACTTCCTATAGTATTGATAGTTAGGAGTATAAGTAATCTAATTATAAACTTATTAATATGTTTTGTAGTCTTGTTAACGATCATGGGAACAACGAATTATTGGCTGGATATTAATATAGCTGAGTTATTATTAATAATAGTATTAGGTGTTTTTAGCATATTTGGTATTGGACTTATATGTGGTGGTTTAGCTCTTATCTTTAAAAGGATTCAATCATTATTGAATGTCATTCAATATTTTTTAATTGCTTTAGTCATAACAGGTCAAGGGTCATTAAGTAAAGTAGCAGCATCAATATTACCATTTAGACCAAGTATCGATAAAGTATATGCAACAACATTAATGGGGCATAAATTATCGGAATACCCGGCTAGTGATTATATAATACTAATAGTAAATTCAATAGTTTATTTTACCATTGGGTTTATAGTATTTAATCAATGTAGTAAGATAGCTAGAAAAAGAGGATTGTTGGGTCAATACTAATTAATATTAATAAAAATTAGATAAGTTAATAGTTCTTTAAGTTATTAGCTTATTTAATTTATTAAAATTAAACAACATATATATATATCTAAAAAACATGAAAACTAGCTTGACAAATTATATATAGATAAGTTAGTATAAATATATGAAAATTATAAAAAAATGTTTAAATATGTATAATAATATTATTATAACGAATATTATGTTGTTGTACATATATAGTATTGATATTAGATAAAAAATTATGAAATTATATATTAATCGCTTTAATAAACTGTTTTTTAACTTTAATTATTCTTGAATTATGGCATAATCTAGCTTGAATTATTCATAAGTAGTTCTTTTTTATAGACTCATATTTTTCCACAAATCATACTTATAATTTACTCTTTTTTTAATTTCATAAGTCTATTTACTATAGTAAAGCTTTTTACCCTATAAAATTAGGATTAGTATAAAGGTTTTGTTTTTATACTTAATTTTAAATACTATGGTTTTAATGTTTGAGTGGATATAATAAAATCTGCTTATTCTTTAAAATAAAAAATTATGAAAGGGGAATAAAAAAATGAAAAAGATATTAACGATTTTGCTAGTTCTTACTATGGTATGTTCAATGACTGCATGTAATAAAACAGAAGAAACGGGAGGAGGAGAAATTTCTGGCCATGTTACAATAGGAACTCCTAATTTTAATGGAGATTTTATCAATGGGTGGGGTAATAATTCTTACGATGGTAGCATTCGAAAATTCGTATTTGGTGGTGCTAGCAATAGTCCAGCTGGATTGATGACTAATAATATAAAAGGTGAGATAGTTCTAAATTCAATTACAGAATCAAGAGAGATAAGTGATAATGGTTTAGTTCATACATTTAAATTAAAGCCAGACTTAGTATATTCAGACGGAACACCATTAACTGCTGAAGATGTTGTGTTTACATATGAATTTTATTTAGATGCTACTGCAATAACAGAAGCAGGAGGTTCTACTAATTATCCAGAATACCTAGAAAAAATTGAAAAAGTTGATGATTTAACTATTAAGTTTACTTTGCTTGATAAATATTATGCTACTGATAGTCTTATGTTTATAGAAAATATCTTAAGTAAAGATTGGGCTATGAAAGATAAACCAGAAGATAAAACTATTCAACAACATGTTAAAGATAGTCTAATCAATAATCCTTTAGGTTATGGTCCATATAAGATAGTAGAATATAAAGAAAATCAATATATCAAACTTACTGTAAATGATAAATTCATAGGAGACGTGGATGGAGATAAACCTAAGATTAAAGATGTTATAGTAAAAGTTATATCTGATGAAACCAAACTCGATGAATTATTAACAGCAAATATTGATGTGTTACCAGGTTCAGTTAAAGCAGAAAATATTGATGCTGTTAAAGCAGATGATAAATTCAGCTATTGTAATTACCCAAGACAGGGTTATGGACATCTTACTTTCCATAGTGATTTTGCACCAGTAAACCATAAGGAAGTTCGTCAAGCAATATCTTATACAATTGATAGAAAGATATTTCGTGAAGCATTCCTAGGTAAATATTCTATAAGTACTGAAGGACCTTATACTTTGAACTATTGGATGATAGATCAAGAATGGGTTGATAATAATTTACATAAGTATACAGCTAATAAAGAAAAAGTTGATGAGATATTATCAGGAGCTGGTTGGGCTAAAGGTTCTGATGGTATTTGGGCAAAAGGTGATGAAAAACTTGAAATAGAAGTTTTAGTACCAAACCAAGATTGGGCAGATTGTCTTAATCTAACAATTGGTAAAACAGGAGAAGAATATGGTATAAAATTCAATGTAGCCCTTATAGATTGGGCCATATTCTTAAATCATTACTATGGTAAAGAAATATCAGATATAAATGAAAGAAAGTATCATATGTTTGCATTAGCATCAACTCCTGCAATTGTTTTTGATGGCTATAGTAGTTGGCATTCAGATAATGTTGCTAATCCTTGGGGAAGCAGTATTAGTGCTAACTCAGCTCGTTTTGTTAATGATAAGAATGATGAATTATTAATGACTATGAGAACTGCCGAAAATGATGATGTATATCAAGAAGCATACAGAGAATGGGTGAAATTAACAAACGAAGAAATGCCAATATTGCCTTTATATTCTAATGATTATCATGATTTATATAATAAAAGGATAAAAGGATTTGAAACAAATGCATTTTGGGATTGGGTACCTGCTCTTATTAAATGTACAGTTAAATAATTAGTAATTCAACTTTCCCACCTTAATTTAATGAAGGTAATTAAGGGTTATAGGTTTGGTTTGCAGAATAAAAAGATAGAAGAAACACCTATATTTTTATTCTGCAAAGCCTTTTAATTAGCTTACCTACATAGAATAATGAAGTGGGAAAGTTGAGTTAGTAATATATTTTTATAGTCCCTATCTAGTAGATAGGGACTATTAGAAAAGGATGGTAAAAATTGGAAAATGTAGATGCAAAATCACAATCAGTTTATAAAAAACCTTCTTTCATGGAAAAATACTCAAATCTATTTAAGTATATTCTTAAAAGATTATTATTAATGATACCAGTAATTATAATTATTTCTTTAATCATATTTACAATTGTAGAATTTATGCCTGGGGATCCTTTAAATGCTTTTTTAAATCCTGAGCAGCTTACAGGTACAACTGAGGAAATATTACAGAAGAGACAATTTTTTATAGAAAAACTTGGTCTTAATGATCCATTTCTAGTTAGATTCTTCAGATGGTGGGGACAAATATTAAGAGGTGAATTAGGATATTCTGTAATTAAAAATAAACCCGTAAATGAATTCATTGGAGAACATTTCATGAATTCTTTCAAGGTTAATATATTTGGATTCGCACTTGCATTTATTATTGCAATAGTTGTGGGAATTAAGTCAGCAGTCAAGAGAAATTCCATTTTTGATAAATTTTGGACTGTATTTTCCATAGCAGGAATATCATTACCAAGATTTTTTATGGCAATGTTACTAATTTTTATATTTTCAATAACATTTGGAATATTACCTATATCGGGTATGAGCGACCCAATAGGAATAAGACCAGAATATCAATATTATATTTTACCCGTATCAGTTATTACTCTGGCTTCCCTTGCACCACTGATAAAATATGTTAGGAACTCAATGTTAGAGGTATTGAAACAAGATTATATCAGAACAGCAAGAGCTAAAGGATTAGGAGAAAAAGTTGTTATATATAGACATGCATTCAGGAATGCTCTAATACCTGTTGTTACATTACTTGGATCTTATATACCAGCATTATTTGGTGGATCAATCATTGTTGAAAAGATATTTGTATGGAATGGTATAGGAAGTCTAATTAGAGATTCATACACTTTTAGAGATCGAAGTGTACTAATAATAGCTCTAACTTTCTTTGCTTTGTTGACATTATTAGGAAATCTTATGCAAGATGTTGGTTATTCATTAGTTGATCCAAGGGTTAGAGAAGGAGGTAATAAATAATGTCAACAAAGGATGTGAAAAATAGAGAAAAGATAGTATCTCCTACTCGGTTGATGTTAATGAAATTTAGAGCGAATAGGTTAGCAATGTTTGGCTTTTGTGCTTTTGTAGCTATCGTGGTAATTGTATTGGCGGTTACAATATATACGAAAATAATTAATTATGATTTTGCTAATTTAAGCCAAATTGGTGAAGGTTCTTATATGCCTCCTAGTAGTAAATATTGGTTTGGTACCGATAAATATGGACGAGATTATTTCTACAGAGTCATAACTGGTGGATATATAGCTTTACAAGTAGCATTATTATCTACTTTATTGACTATTGGCGTTGGTGTAATTGTAGGAGCTATTTCTGGATATTTTGGTGGTATTGTTGATATTGTTTTAATGCGTATTGGAGAAATAGTTATTTCTTTTCCATTTTTGGCATTAGCAATTGCAGTTAGTGCAATTTTTATTGATTATCCTGAGGAAACAAGGCTATACATAATGATATTTATCATTGGGTTATTAAGTTGGCCTGGTCTAGCTAGGATGGTTAGAGCCCAGATTCTATCTCTGAAAGAGCAAGAATTCATGACTGCAACAAGAGTACTTGGTATTTCCACACGTCAGCAGATAACTAAACATTTGATTCCAAATGTAATTGCTTATGTAATAGTATCAGCAACTATTACTTTTGCATCGTCCATAATGTTAGAGGCTTCATTATCTTATCTAGGGCTTTCAGTTACTGAACCTGTTGCCACGTGGGGAGGTCTCCTTCAAAGAGCATCTTCATCTGTTGTTATGAGAAACTATTGGTGGTTATGGCTATTCCCTGGGATATTATTATTTCTACTTGTGATGAGTGTTAATCTAATTGGTGAAGGTCTTAGAGATGCTGTTGACCCTAAATCAGAAATAATGAAAAAGAAAAGCTTATTTATTAGATTATTTGGCAGATTCTTTACTAAATCAGTTGGAGGTGCAGAGGGTGAGCAAAGTATTAGAGGTTAATAATCTATGTACATATTTTTATACAAATAAAGGAACAATAAAAGCCGTTAATGGTGTGGATTTTCAGATTAAAGAAGGTAAGACACTTGGTATAGTTGGAGAATCTGGTAGCGGTAAATCAGTTACGGCAATGAGTATTTTGAACCTAGTGGAAAGTCCAGGTAAAATTGTAAATGGTGAAATACTTTTTGAAGGAGTAAACTTAGTTAATCTCAATACGAAGGAAATGAGAAAAATAAGGGGTAATAACATATCCATGATATTCCAAGAACCTATGACTTCTCTTAACCCTGTATTAAGAATTGGAAAACAGTTAATAGAACCACTAATGTTACATCAGAAATTATCAAAAGATGAAGCATGGGTCAAGGCTATAGATCTGCTTAAAAGTGTTAAAATTCCCACACCAGAGAGGGTAATTAATTGCTATCCCCATGAATTTTCTGGTGGTATGCGTCAAAGGGTCATGATTGCAATGGCATTAGCCTGTAGACCAAAATTACTTATTGCTGATGAGCCAACAACTGCTCTAGATGTAACTATTCAAGCTCAGATTTTTAAGCTAATGAATAATTTAAAAGATACACTCAATACTGCTATCATGTTCATAACTCATGATTTAGGTGTTATCGCTGAATTAGCAGATGATGTTGTAGTTATGTATTGTGGACAAGTAGTTGAAAGAGCTCCAGTTGAAAAGATATTTGGTAATAAGGATTACGAACATCCCTATACAGGAGGATTATTAAAATCTATTCCAAAACTTGATAAGGATGTAGAGAGATTAGAGCAAATAGAAGGTAGTGTTCCTCACCCACTTAACTTGCCAAAAGGATGTAATTTTGCTCCAAGGTGCAAGTATGCAACAGAGAAGTGCAATAAAGAGATGCCAGAATTAAAAAAGGTGGAAGAAGATCATTTTGTAAGATGTTTCTATCCAGAAATGGGGAAGAATAATGAATAAAAATATAATCGTAGAAACTAATGGATTAAAATTATATTTTCCAACTGGGGAAAAAGGTAAGGATAAAGAACCAGTATCTGTTAAAGCTGTTGATGGTGTGGATTTACAGATATATGAAGGCGAGACATTGGGTTTAGTAGGAGAATCTGGTTGTGGTAAATCTACTATTGGAAGAACAATACTAAAATTATACAAATCAACTGAAGGTACAATCAAATATAGAGATAAAGATATAACTAATTGGTCTAGAAAGCAGATGTTACCATTACGAAAAGAGATGCAATTAATTTTCCAAGATCCATATTCATCATTAAATCCTAGAATGACTGTAGGACAAATTATTGGAGAGGCACTAGTTGCACACGGAATGAATAAGAAGAAATCAGAACAACTTGAAAAACATGTGATGGAAATTATGGATACATGTGGACTAGATAGCTATATGATTCATAGATATCCTCATGAATTTTCAGGAGGGCAGAGACAAAGAATTGGAATTGCCAGAGCATTGGCATTAAAGCCAAAATTTGTTGTATGTGATGAGGCAGTATCTGCTCTTGATGTATCTATACAATCACAGATTATTAACCTATTAGATAGTTTACAGAAGAAATATGGAATGGCATATTTATTTATATCCCACGATCTTAGTGTAGTTAAACATATTAGCGATAGGATTGCTGTTATGTATCTTGGGAATTTTGTTGAATTAGCTGATAAGAATGAATTGTATAATAATCCGCTACATCCTTACACAAAAGCTTTACTATCTGCTATACCTGTTACTGATTTGGAAATAATAAAGAATAAAAAAAGAATAGTATTAGAAGGCGACATACCTTCTAATGTTAATCCACCAACAGGGTGTAAGTTCCACACACGATGTCCTATTGCAACTGATAAATGTGTAAAAGAGAACCCACCTTGGGAAGAAGTTTCAAAAGGTAGATATGTTGCTTGTCATTATAAAGGAGCTGATATCAATTAATATTAATAATAATGATTCGAGGGGTACTAATCTAAGAAAGAAAGAAGATAATAGTCTTAATGGAACAAAACTGGAAAGAGGTGATACCGCCGCTATAATCATAGCTGCGCTTACTACGGTTCTTCCTTTTGGATTAGCAATCTTTTTAATATATTTGGTTCTTATAAAAATTATCTTTAAAATATAACTTTTTGGTTTTTGTATTAAATTATTTAATACAAAAACCTATTTTTTTGTCTATATATTATAAAAAAATAAGGTTTTTTATTTTTAAAATTAGATAATGCATTGTATAATTAAATAAATTATTAAAATGCTTTGTGAATGTAGTATGATTAGCACTATATTAATACTTATAAAGTTATATATTATATTTTAAACAGCATTTTGGAGGTGGCATTTTGAAAGTAACAAAGAATAAAATAAAGCAATCAGGAAGGAAAACCATAATCATTTGGACTATGTCTTTGGTTGTAATAATGTATTCTGTTTTTGTGTTTTTTCCTATATTATATGGCTTAAGTACAAGCTTTTTTAATTGGAATCCATTTCAGAGTACGTTCAAATTTGTAGGTTTTGATAATTATACATATGCTTTAAAGAATCCATTGTTTTGGAAGGCTCTAGGTAATACAATTTATTTTACAGTAGGTTCATTAATCTTAACAGTAGTATTTGGACTGTTGTTAGCAGCTCTTATACACTCGGTTAAGAGAGGTGCTTCAATTTATAGAGGGATTTATTTTCTTCCAGTAATAAGTTCCATGGTAGCTGTATCCATGCTATGGAAGTTCATGTATAACTATGATAACGGATTTTTTAATTCTGTTTTAATGGGAATGGGATTATCCAAAGTTCCATGGTTACAGAATAGTACTATTGCGCTACCAGCGATAATGGTAGTTCAAGCATGGAAAGATATAGGATATGCTCTTGTTTTAATACTTGCTGGTATCAATAGTATAGACCCATGTATATTTGAAAGTGCAGAAATTGATGGTGCAGGTAAATTTCGCAGATTTATTAGTATAACAATTCCACTAATAAAAAATTCGATTACCATATTAGTTATCACTAAATTAATTGATTACATGCAGGTATATACTCCAATCAAGTTTATAACTGAAGGAGGACCTGGTACAGATACAACTACTATGTCTTTTTATATATTTGAAGAAGCATTTACCTATTACAATTTTGGTTCAGCTTCGGCAATATCATTTATTCTTTTTGCAATAATATTCATACTATCAATGATACAATTGAAGACTAGTAAAAATAATTGAAATGAGGTGTAATTTGTGAAGAAAAATAAAACAAAGACTTATGTAGTAATAGTTCATATAATACTGATATTTTTTGCTGCGGCTATGCTACTTCCGTTCGTTTTTATGATATTGAGTTCCTTTAAAACAACAGCAGAAATAACAAAAATACCACCTGCATTTTTACCGAAGAATTGGGGGTATATAAAAAACTTTACAGATGTACTTAGTAAATACAATTTTGGTATATTCTTTAAAAATAGTTTGTATTATGCAGTTGTGAAAACAGTGATTGTAATATATGTTTCATCTATTGTAGGATATGTTCTTGCGAAATTCAAGTTCAAAGGTAATAGAGTCATCTTTACAATGATACTCGCTACAATGATGATACCTTGGCCTGCTACACTTATTCCTAATTATCAAATGATGGTTTGGTTTAATTGGTTAGGAAAGGATATCTCTATTTTGTATTCATCATTCATATCGGGATTTGGTGTTTTCCTTATGCATCAATTTGCTATTGGTATTCCAGATTCATTCCTAGAAGCGGCACGAATAGATGGGGCTTCTGAAATGAGAATATTTCATAAAATAGTTATGCCGATGATGTTAAATGCAGTTGGAGCTCTTGCTATATTTACATTCCTTTGGGAATGGGATAATTATTTGTGGCCATATTTAATGTTGAATGATGTATCAAAATATACAATACCAGTGGGATTATCTATGACACAAGGACAGTTCGCTGCTAATTACGGACCTTTGTTTGCGGGTATAGCCATAGCAGTTGTTCCAGTAGTTATTGTATATCTAATATTCCAGAAAACATTTATTGAAGGGATTGCATTAGGTGGCGAAAAAGGATAACTATATCTTTTTTTTATAATAAAATAAGGTTTTTTATTTTACAATAATTAATAATAAGAATATAATAATTTTAAATAAATTTACAAAAAATTTTGTGATAAAACATACCAATTTACCAAAAAATAAACGAATGGTTAAGTGAATTTATTTGATTTAATTGAGGATAATATATTGGAAGGTGGGAACAAAATGAAAAAAATAAGTTGTTTAGTTAGTATGGTTTTAGTTGTAGCTTTATTATTATCTGGATGTGGTAAAAAAGATTCAGAAGGAAAGCAAACTAAAACAGTTGACAACAAAACTGATGTATCTCAAAATGCTGAACCAGAATACATTGGTAATAATTTGAAGTATGATATTAATAGTGTAGTCAACAATGGAGAGAAAATAGAATTAGTTCTATGGACAGACCAAGAAGTTGAACCATTTTATCAAGCTGCAGCGGATTCTTACAGTGAAATACACGATAATGTAAATATCAAAGTTGTAGTTCAACCTTGGAGTGACTATTGGACAAAGCTTCCATTAGCTCTAAATGCTGGTAATGGACCAGATATCTATAGAGCTCATCCTGCTTTTATTAATAATTTAAAAGAAAAAACATATGAATTACCAGAGGATATTTTTCCAATGGATCAGTTAAAGGCTGATTTCCATGATGTAGAAAAGATTAAAGTAGATGGTAAATTATATTCTATACCATTAGGTGCTCTTTTTGGTGGAGGTATTTATTATAATAGAGATATGTGGGCTGATGCAGGTTTATCAGATTCCGATATTCCAAAAACTTGGGATGAATTTATTGAAGTAGGAAAAAAATTAACTAATAAAGATGACAAAGGAAATATTACACAGTATGGATTTTCTATTGATCATGCTTTTGAAAACATGATAATAGCACTTAATTTACAAAAAGGTAAATCAATATTTAAAGAAGATCAATATACTTGGGATTTTGATAACGAAACAACATATGAAAATATTGATTTGCTTAAAAGTCTAAAAGAAGAGCATGGTTTTATGATGTATTCTGATGGTGATTGTGAGGATCAAATGGGTAATGGACAAGTTGCTATGATATATCAATGGAACTGGGTAGGTGGCTACCTTAACGGTTCATATCCAGATATTAACTGGGGATTTTTTATTATGCCTACAGAAGATGGTAATACTCCACCAGCTTATGATGCAAAGGGATTTGAGTGGTTATTATCTGTATCTGCAAAGGATGAGAAAAAAAGAGAAGTTGCTTTTGATTTCTTGAAATATTATATAGCGGAAAACAAGAATTTTATTGATCATGCATTACGCATTGGTGTGATTCCAGCCAAATTCATTGATATATCTGCTGATGAGAGATTAGATGTGTTACCAAACATTGGCATAGCTAATGAATATAGTGACAGATTAGAATATTTAGGAGTCATTCCTACAGATGAAGCTAAATCAAAAGGATTAAGAAGTGTTGGTAGTGATATTTTTATTAACAATAAAGATTCCAGAGAAGTTATAAAAGCATTCCAGAAAAAATTAATGGAAGATACAGAAAGAAATGGAATTAAGTATAAGGCTCAAGAAAACCAATATAAGTATTATTCTGAATTCAATAAATAAATTTATTAGGGTATGTATTATACTATATAGACTGAAGGCTCGTGTCTATCCGTAAGAGGAGGAGACGGGTCTTTTTATATATTATATAGGTTTACTTATTAATAGTGATATATTACTTTAGAAGTTAATATTTATATAAAAAAGTATAGGTTTATCTAATTTTTATAATTAATTAATGTTTTTTATTTTTTAATAAAATAATTAGATGATAAACTATAAGCATAAGTATATTAGCATTAGTAATAATATCCTTGGCAGTGGATATTATAGTCTGTAGCAATGTATGGAATTGAATAATTTTTAGAATGGAGTGAAGATATGTTTCAACTTTCAGATTTTGATTGGAGCAATAATAAAATATTACATAAAAATAGAAAAAACTCAAGAGCTCATTTTTATCCTTATGGAAATGAAAGTTCAGCTATGAAATTCAACTGTAAGTTTTCTGATCGAATTATAAATCTAAATGGAGAGTGGAATTTTAAATGGTTCGATTCTCCATTCAGAGTAACCAATAATGAGCTGAATAGTCCTAATTATAATGATTATAAAAAAATAAAAGTGCCATTGAATTGGCAATATGATGGTTATGGTAAATTTATTTATACAGATTTATGGTATCCTTTTCCGGTAGATCCACCTAATATACCATCATCAGATAATGAAACCGGTATTTACAGAAGAAAAATTATGGTTGATAGCAATATGCTTGAAAACTTATCTATAAGATTTGAAGGTGTTGAAAGTGCTTTTCACTTATATGTTAATGGAGAACAAGTGGGTTACAGCCAAGGCAGTCGTATGCCAAGTGAATTTGATATAACAGCGTATGTTCATGAAGGGGAAAATGATTTGTGCATTGTTGTTTATCAATATTCTGATGCTACATATCTGGAAGATCAGGATATGTGGTGGCTTGGTGGTATAATCAGAGATGTTTATTTGATTATAAGAAAACAGTCATATATAGAAAATGTAAAGATGGATACTGACCTAGATATAAAAAATTCAACAGGTATATTAAATATCAGAAGCAAAATAATTGGAAATGATAATACATTGGATATAAATATTCATGAAGATGGTAAGTTAATTAAATCTATAGAAGATGCTGAACTAAATGCTACTATTATGCTTGAAGATGTTAAAGCATGGAGTGCAGAAGAGCCTTTTCTATATACAGTGATTGCTAAATTAAAATCATCAGATGGTGCATTAATTGAATCAGTACCTCAAAGAGTTGGATTCAGAAATTTAACTATTAAGAATGGTAATCTACTACTTAATAATCAAAGAATATTGATGAAAGGTGTTAACCGACATGAATATTCACCTATAAGTGGAAGAGCTGTAACTTATGAGCAGACATTTGAAGAGTTAACATTGATTAAAAGTAGTGGTATGAATGCAATAAGAACTTCCCATTATCCTAATAATCCTTTTTTCTATGATATTTGTGATGAATTAGGCATATATGTTATCGATGAAGCAGACTTGGAAACACATGGATTCGAAATAATTAAGCAAGATACTAGACTATGTAATGATGAAAAATGGCTTCCATCTTATATTGATAGAATAGAAAGAGTAGTTGAAAGAGATAGAAATCACCCTAGTATCATTTTATGGTCACTGGGAAATGAGTCATCATATGGAACTAACTTCAAGAAAATGTACGAATGGTGTAAAAAAAATGAACCTATCAGACCTGTGCATTATGAAGGTGATTTCAAGAATGAATCCATTGATGTAAGTAGTACAATGTATTCGTCAGTAGGTTATTTATATGAAATAGATACACAATCATCACCTAAGAGACCACATATATTATGTGAGTTTGCACATGCAATGGGTAATGGTCCAGGAAGCCTAAAAGAATACTATGAACTTGTAGAAAAATCAAATCGTATTCAGGGGATATTTGTATGGGAATTTAAAGACCAAGGAGTATACCAAAAAGATGATATAGGAAAAGAGCGATATTATTTTGGTGGAGAATTCGGAGAAAGATTTCATAATGGCAATTTTTGTATGGATGGACTATTAATGGCAGATTCAAAACCAACACCTGGTTTTTATGAGTATTCAAAAGTTATTGAAAATGTTCATATAGTAGATTTTTCATGGGATGAACAATACATTAAAGTAAAAAATAATTGGGATTTCTTGAAGTTGGATTGTTTAGATATGGTCTGTACTCTAATTGAAGATAGCAAGGAAGTTAAAACTACCGTTATGAAAATGCCTATGGTGAATCCCCATGAAATAGCGTATATCAAATTGGATGAATCTTTATATTGCTTATGTTATGGAAAAAATGTATGGCTAGATATTAGATTTGAATTGAACAAAGAACTTAAATGGGCTGAAAAAGGCTGGATAGCTGGATTTGATAGATTCGTTATAAAAGATTATCACCCTAAGAAAATAGTCAATCTTACACCTGCAAAAATAATAGAAAAAGAAAATGTGCTATCAGTAAGTGGAGAATCATTTGATTTTGATATTTCATTAATAGATGGAAGAATCTATAATTATACTTATAATGATAAATCTATTATAGATAAGGGACCACAACTTAATTATTACAGAGCATATACAGATAATGATATTGAAAATAAGAAAGTATGGGATGAAAAGCATATACATTCTATGATAATGAGCGTTCATAGCATTAATCACAATAGTGAGGGTAATCTTTTGAAAATAGTCTTAAAGGGAAAGTTTGCTCCAAAAGCATTAGAATGGAGTACCTTTGTTACTATTACTTATTCAGTATCTTATGATGGGTGTGTAAATATTAATTTTGATGGATCTTTTCATGGAGCTAAACCTGATCATTTGCCTAAAATTGGTTCTCAGATGAAAATAGGTAAGGAGTTTGTCGATATCCTATATCATGGAAGGGGTCCAGGTGAATGTTATTGTGATAGTCAGTGTAATACAAAAGATGGTATTTTTAGCTTAACATGGGATGAAATGGAATTTGGATATTTAACTCCACAAGAAAATGGAAATAGAACAGATGTTAAATGGGTTGTGTTAGCGGATGATAGTAATAATGGTTTTGCTATAGGAACTAATGAATCAATAGATTTTAGTATTAGGGATGTAGAAGATCATAATTTGAATGAAGCTAGATATCATTGCGATATACATAGAGAAGATTATCTGTTAGTCAATTGTGACATGAAAAATTCTGGATTAGGAAGCCAAAGCTGTGGTCCAGATAGAATGAATCAATATAAGGTGTTCACTATACCATTTAACTGGAATTTATCTATTATACCAATTAAGACTGATGATGAAAAAATAGCTATGGGAAGAAAAGTTATTGACTATGTTCATACAGCCATTAATTAGAATTGGAGGATAACATGACATATAAAAACAAGTTTACAAGTGAAATCAAAGATATAATATCAGAAGATGAATGGCTTATTGTAGAGGATAATTATAATCCAAGGGAAAATCTAGTGTATGAGACACTATTTGGATTAGCAAGTGGTTATATGGGAAATCGAGGTAGCCATGAAGAAGGAGATATAAAAAATACGTTGCCTGCAAACTATATTCATGGGATATTTGAC
This sequence comes from Vallitalea sediminicola, assembly GCF_054408565.1. Lineage (NCBI taxonomy): Bacteria > Bacillati > Bacillota > Clostridia > Lachnospirales > Vallitaleaceae > Vallitalea > Vallitalea sediminicola. Next base: position 113,077 of record NZ_BTPT01000019.1, on the reverse strand, counting down.
AGATCAGAAGCCTTTCAAAGAGAATTATGTAATACTCCTGATTGGAATAAATTGAAAATGTATTATGAATGCGAACAGATAGGTATTGAGAGCGGAAAAGAATTAAGAGAGTATGTAAGAGTATTAGATATGAAAAAAGGTTTTGTTGCTAAGCATTATATTACAACTGCTTATGATGGAAGAGAGACTAGAGTAGAGATTATTAAATTCCTTAGTAGGAAGAATCCAAAATGCGGAGCATTTAAAGTATTCATTACACCACTAAATTATAAAGGAATCATTGAATTTGAAAATATCATTGATGGGACAATAACTAATTTTATGGATTTTCCGAGATTTCGAGTGAAGCATCTAAGTACAGAACAGGTGTGTGAATTTAGAGATCTTGGATGTTATATGGAAAGTGAAACCAGAGATGATAAAACTCCTATAGGTACAGGAACAGCAGTTTTAATAAAAGATGATAAGAATAATAATAAAATGAAAAGTAGGACTTTTAAGAAGTTTGGTGAAGTAGCTTGTGAATTTTTAGATGCTGATGTCAATCAAGGTGAGTCATTGATAATAGAAAAATATGTTAACATATGTACTGGTAGAGAGTCCAATAATGTAAAAGCTACTGTTCATCATGAACTTGAATCTTTGGTAGAAAGAGGTTTCGATAATGAGTTTAGTGAACATGTAAAAGAATATTCCAGACTATGGGATATGGCAGATATACAGATTACAGGGGATGCAGATATGGAAAAGGCTCTCAGGTTCAATATTTTTCATGTTATGAGTACACCTAATCCCAGTAATCCCTCTACTAATATTGGTGCTAAATTAATTCATGGTGAAGAATATGGAGGACATGCTTTTTGGGATACGGAATTATTTATTCTCCCGTTCTTTAATTATGTATTTCCAGATATCGCAAAAAATTTAGTGGAATATAGGTATCGTCTGATTGATAAAGCAAGAGAAAATGCTATCAATAATGGATATGAAGGAGCAAAATATCCTTGGGAATCAGCTGACACAGGAGATGAAGAATGTCCTGATTGGACAATCGAACCTGATGGTTCATGTTATAGATGCTACGTAGCGGATTATGAACAGCATGTAACGGCAGCAGTAGCATATGGGGCTAATAGATATTACAAATTTACTGATGACAAAGATTTCCTAGATAAAATGGGACTTGAATTAATAGTTGAAACAGGAAGGTTCTGGGTGTCTAGATTAGAATATAATAAAGAAAAAGATAGATATGAAATTAATAAAGTAACTGGACCTGATGAATGGCATGAACCAGTAAACAATAATGCATATACTAATCATCTAGCTAAATGGAATATCAAACAAGCATTAAAATACCTAAAATCATATAAAGAAAATGATAAGGAAATATATAATAAATTATTAAATAAGATTAATGTAGATGAAAATGATATAACAAAATGGGCTGATAAGGCAGATAAAATATATTTGAAAAGTTCAAGAGGATTAATTGAACAATATGATGGATATTATGATTTAGTAGATGCTGTAATAAATGAATGGGATAAAAATGGAATGCCGCTTCTACCTAATGAGCTAACTTCAATAAATAAGGAAGATAGGTGTATACTTAAACAAGCTGATGTGGTTATGCTTATGTTTCTGATGGAATATGATTTTGATATAGAAACACAAAAGACTAATTTTGAGTATTATGAAAAAAGAACGTTGCATCGCTCATCATTGAGCCCAAGCATCCATTGTTTAATGGGTCTTCGTGTTGGAGATCATAAAAGAGCTTATGAATATCTTTGTCGCTCTGCATATGTTGATATAAGAAATAATCAAGGAAATACTCGAGAAGGAATTCATGCAGCTTCAGCAGGAGGTACTTGGCAGTGTGTTACACTTGGGTATTGTGGAATGTCTGTAGATAATGATGGTACTTTAGTTTTTAAGCCCAAGTTACCAGATATATGGGAAAAAGTAAGCTACGCTATTAAATGGAAAGGTAATGTATTAAGAATATTAGTTACCAAAGACGATGTAATTGTAAAGGCAGATGACTGTAATAGTTCTTTTAGATATATTGTTAATGGTGAAGAACGAATCTATGGAGGAGCATAAAATGAAAGATAGATTAGAGTTAAGAGCTGATATACACCTTATTATTGTAGCAATCATTTGGGGGAGTGGATTTATAGCCACAGAATATGCTATTAAAGCTAATATGAATGTATCATTGATTATGGCTTCACGCTTTAGTGTAGCAGCTCTAATTTTACTATTTACATCAATACGACAATTAAAAGATATTAAGGGTAGAGAATTAAAGCATGGTATTATAGCAGGTTGTATATTATTTGTTGCTTTTTATACTCAGACTGTAGGGCAATCTACAACTACAGTGTCCAACAGTGCATTTATTACTGCTACTAATGTGATTATGGTACCTTTTATTGTTTGGTTAATTACAAGAAAACGACCTCCATTAAAATCTTTCATATTAGCTATATTTACTCTAATAGGGGTAGGGGTTTTAACTATTTCACCCATGAATGGAATTTCTTCGTTTAATTTTGGCGATTTAATGATATTTGTTTGTGCTATTGGATTTGCATTACATATTGCTTATTTAGAAATTGCTGTCAAAAACAGCAGCGCTAAGATAATCACTTTTGTTCAGATTACGACAGCGGCTATTTTATCAATCGTTGTATTATTAATATTTGACATGGATTCATTTGCATCAATTGATCTAGAAAGCGGATTGCCGGCTGTTTTATACCTAGGTATTTTTAGTACATGCATCTGCTATTTCATGCAGACAGCTGCTCAAAAATATACTTCCGCATCAAAAACTGGTATCATACTTTCCATGGAAGGTTTTTTTGGAACACTATTTTCAGTAATTTTATCGTTAGAACCTTTAACTGTTAAAATAATAATTGGAGGTGCTATCATACTTAGTGCGGTTATCCTAACTGAAATAGAAATAAAACCTAATCATAAGGTTAGCCGTAAAATTAACTGACTGGTAATTATTATATTTATGTTATAATGTATATAAACTAAAAATAATAAGGTGATATCATGCATAAACAAAAAATACATTCATTTGATGAATTATGTCCATATATACGTGAAGTGGGATTGCAACATCAAGATTCTTGGAGACACAAGTCCAGAAAGATATATGACCATCAGTTTCTATATTGTTTTAAAGGAACAGCAAATGTAAATATTTTAGATAGATATTATAAAATTAGAAGAGGCGATTTGATTCTCATACCACCTAATACATCTCATGAATTTTGGGTCGATGAAGATTTGTTAGGTGAATTATATTGGTTTCACTGCGATTTCTTCTATTGTGATGATAAAGAATGGCATTATAATTTTTATAATAATGCAGAAACATATATCACACTTTTCGGTGAGAACCTTAAATATACGGAACATATGAGAGAAAATCCAGTTTTTGATGATGGATATATGTTACCTGAATATATGAGGTTCAATAATCCTGATGAAGTTGAATATTTGTTTAGGAGTATCTATAACGCTTATATCAAACAAGATGATTATTGGCAGATATCGGCAAAGATATATTTTTTGGAGATACTTAAACATGTAATTAAACAGACTAACAATAAGAAAGAAAATGGTAATAAGAAGCAATATGTTGTTAATCAAATTAAAGTATATATTGCTAGGAATTATTACAAGAAACTATCTGTTAATGATATTTGTAGAGATACAGGTCTTAACTCTGAATACGCCAGTAGAATATTTAAACAGTTTCAAGGGGAGAAATTAGTAGAATATCTGAATAAATATAGGATAGCCCAGGCAAAAAAATTGTTTTTAGAAATGGATTTAAATGTTGCAGATATTGCAGATATGGTAGGTTTTAATAATGAAAATTATTTTTGCAGTGTATTCAAAAAGTTTGAAGGTAAAACCCCAGTTAAAGTTAGAGAAGACTTGTTAGAATTATTTTATTCATTATAATATTAGCTTTTATCAGGATATTCTTAAAAATATAATTTTTTTTGGTTCTTATATTAAATATTTTAATGTAAGAACCTATTTTTTGGCATAAAATATTAACTTACAGTGCTTAATATGGCAAAAAAGGTATGGAAAGTATATAAAAATACATAAAATTATAAAAACATACAATAAATAATACTTGTATTATTATTGAATATAAAATATAATGAATATATAAGAAAATTTAGAATTAATTAATTAATTGTAGAAATATAAACATTAATAATAATTTATTATATAATCTATTTTCATTAACATCTCTGGTTTTGCTGATATAAATTCCAACTGCAATATATATTTTTAATTATAACTAGTTTATCTATGCGGTGAACGTAAAATTACCAAAATAATTGTTTGATAATAAAATAATATGATAATAAAAAAAATATAAATAACAATATATATAAATACAATTTAAATATATATTATAAATAACGCTAAAAATATAAATTGATGAATGGAGCTGTTTACATATGCTAAAAGAATATCTAAAGAAATATGTCAAATATCTTAAACCATTTATAAGTTATGAAGCTATGATTTTTATTATTCTAGGGCTAAGTTCATTGATATCTTTAGTAAACCCACTACTATTCAAGGTTATCATAGATAGAGTTTTAATTCTAAAAGAAGTTGAATTATTAAATTATGTAATAGGCATATTCGTATTCTTTTACATTATTAATATTTTGATGTCATTTTGTAACGGTTATCTCAATCTATATGTAAATCAATCCATAGCTAAAAATATTAGAAACGATTTAGTGAATCACCTACAAAAATGCAAACTAAATGTTTTGGAAAATATCAAAGTAGGTGATGTAGTTAGTAAGAGTATCGATGATGTTGGTACAGTGACTGGATTCATGACAGATACTATTATTTCTATAATAAATAATCTGACTAATGTTATTATTACAGCGCTTGTCATGTTCTATTTCAGCTGGAAATTATCATTGATAGGTATATTCTCAGTTCTTATTCAAACATATATATCAACAAGATATGCTAAAAAAGTAAAAGTCAATCAAGAAGAGATTAGAGAAAAAGCGTCAGTACATATTAGTTTTCTAAAACAAATTATGTCTAGTATAAAAATAATTAAGGCTTACAGTAAAGAAGAAGCCAATTCAGAAAAATATGATAGTTTATTAAAAAAAATCATTCACCTAAGTTATGATAGGTTCTTAATAATTTTTAAACATAGTAGTTTTGTATCCTTGGTGTCTTTTGTAAGCTCTATGCTGATTTTTATTATTGCTATATATGAGATATATAAAGGAAATATGACCGTAGGAGTATTTTTTGTTTTTGATACTTTGGTTGAACGATTCAATCAATTTTCTGGTGCACTTATAAATATAAATATTAATATACAGAATGTAATGGTAGCATTTGGCAGGATAGAATCCATTTTCAATATAAAAAAAGAGGACGACCTATCAAATGAAACTATAGAAGGTTCTGATATCATTGTAGACAATCTTAGTTTTAAATACGAAGAAGATAGTGATATTGATGTAATAAAGAATCTCACATTACAATTCAAAAAAGGCAGTAAATATGCAATAATCGGTGAAAGTGGAGAAGGAAAATCAACTATATCCAATTTACTAATACGTTTATACGATATTGAAAAAGATAAAGGAAATATCATCATAGGAAATAAAAACATAAAAAATATTAATATTTATAAACTTAGGCAGAAAATTAGCGTAGTATTCCAAGAAAGTTATTTGATAAATGGCAGTATTGAAGAAAATATATTATATGGAAATAGTAATGTAGAAGAAAGTCATTTTCAAAAAATATTGGAGCTATGCCATATACAAGATTTTATTATTCAACTACCTAATGGTATACAAACTATAATAGGAGAAAATGGCTTCAATCTTTCAAGCGGACAGAAACAAAGGATATGTATAGCAAGAAGTCTTCTCAGAAATTCTGATATATACATTTTTGATGAATCATTTTCTAATCTTGATAAAAAACTAGAAAGTAAGATATACAATAATATATTAAAAGAATTCAGTGAGAAAACAATAATATTTATAATTCATAACTTAGATTTAATAAAGAATATGGATAATATTTGTGTATTGAAAAAAGGTAATATGGAAGCTATTGGAAGTAGTGATGAGCTTATAAGAAAATCAGAGACATACAGAGAATTATGGGAGAGGGGGAAAAGCATTGGATAATAAAAAAATGATTATAGTAGTTAAAGTAGTGTTTATACTTTGTTTTATACTAACCGGTCTTTTCTTGATAGGTCTTAATATGTTGAAAATACAAGAGAAATATATTGTTAATGGTAAGTTTATTGGAAAAGGCAAAGATACTTATTACATTACTAATATGCTTAACGATAATACTTTAGGCGAAGTTAATGAGACGCTTTTCCTTCTTACATATGATTTTTCCTTGGATAGTGAATATGAAGGGATAATAATTGAGAAAGATGAATGCGAACTTGGTCTGGAAGAAGGAGATGTCATTAGGTATAAGATTCGGTTTCAACCAGGTCTCAAAACATTTGATCCAGACAAATTATATGAATTTCAAGTGAGTAAGGATGAAAAAAGTCTGCTGTCAATACTACTTGAAAAATCTGGTATATAAATTAGTAGTTCCATTTCATTGCTAGCTAATCCTTAAATATAAATTAAGATTAGTTAATAAACATAGTTTCATAACATTATCTTTTTAATAGTGTACATATATATTCATTTGATAATCTTATGAAGTTATGTAAGGAAGGAGGTGCAGTAATATGTTACCAAAACCTAACATAATCAAAATGCCTAATGCTTCTACAAATATGTTTATGGGGTTGAATGGATGTGGTAGTGGATATAGTACTAGACCTGCTACTTATGATAGAACTGATTCTTGTAAAACTGCTTATTCATGTCACCCTGTATCAGGTGATAACTGTGTAGATTCAAGCTATAGCTCAGGATGTGGTTGGACATTAGGAATTGGAGCAGGTGGTGCTGCTGTAGGAGCAGGTGTTACAGTTGGTATTGCATTAACATAATATATTAGCTGATTACATTATTCTCAGGATTATCATTTATCCTGAGAGTAATGTAAAGAACGTTTTCAAGAATACGAGGTGATGACTTATACAAAAAGCGATTAAACTAATAAAAGCAAAAGATGATTATATATATATTATATTATATGTTGTTCCATTCTTTTATGTTGATACATATGGTTTGCTATTCTTAATAGCAGCGATCAGTATATTATTATTAATGAGATTTAATGAAAAAGTATGCATTAAAAAAGATAATATTCAATGGATGGATAGCATATATATAATTTTTAGTATTATAGGATGCTATCTCATTACGATTTTACTTGACTTAGGGTATTTTAATGAAGGACTAGTCATAAAGGGGATTAATCTAATTCCGTCATATATACTTGCTTATTATTTTATAATATCTATTGTTTATATGATAATAAGACAACCAATATATTTTAAAAATATGTGGAAGATCAATTCTAAGATAGGTCTATTTATAATACTTATATGTTTACCCAATATTATAACTAGTATAGTAAGAATTATCGTTGGTGCTTATAATTATATATCACCTGACAATCTAATTCAGAATATATTTCAATTTGTTTTTATGGCAGCTTTATTGGAAGAACTGTTTTTTAGAGGATTCTTATATAATTTTTTTAGAAATATTATTGGTAAAACTAATTCTACAATCATAACTTCACTTATATTCACATTTTGGCATATGTCATTAGTAAATAATGCGTTTAGCAATTATTCCATGTCAGCAAGCTATAATCTAATTGCTATCATGGTTTTAGGAGTAACTAATTGCTTGATAATTGAAAGAACTAAAAGTATTATCCCATGCATTGTTTTTCATGTAATCTTAAATGGGACATTTCTAAATTTGATATTACTATTTGTATACTAATTTTTCATGGATAGGAGGATATTATGGATAAGAATTTGGTACCAGAAGTTAAAACGATCAATTGGAAGGGTGAGGGGGATTATGCGGTAGTCAATAATAATTTCGAGAAATTACTTCTCAATAAATCTGTAAAACTTGTACTTGAATTAATCAATGGGATAAATACTATTGATGATATAAATAAGATATTAATCAATGAATACAAAGATACTGATGAACCTCGTTACATTGAAGAAATAGTTGGAAAATCAATACAACTATTAATTGACAATAACATAATTAATATGAAAGAGGATGAAATAGATGGGTGGTTGCAATACGAATAATATTTTACTGATTAATCTACCAATTCAAACTTATCTACAAAAAGATTTTTCAAGTGATACACAATATAATCCATCTTTAGGTCTCATTTCACTTGGAACATGGTTGGAACTTAATGGTTACTTAGCAACTATAATTGATCTATGCTATCATAGAATGACTTTCAAAGAGGTTGTTGATAATATTGAACAGCTGCAACCAATTTTAATTGGTATTTCGGTGTACACAGAAAATATTGATTTAGCAAAACTATTCGCTGAAAAAATCAAGTCAGTTTATCCCAATGTACCAATTGTATTAGGTGGACCTCATCCCACACTTGTACCAGAAGATGGTATGGAATCTCAATATGTTGATTATATTATTAGAAAAGAAGGAGAATCAACCATGCTTGAATTGGTTGAAGCCTTAGAAACCAACGAACATCTCATAAAGCTGGAAGATATTGATGGATTAGTTTTTAAAAGAAATGGAAGGATTATTAAGAATAAGCTTAGAAAACAATGTGCAGATCTGGATATAGCTCCACTGGTAAAAAGAGATTTGGTAGATATATCAAAATATAAGGAAATAATAAATATATTTACAAGCAGAGGATGTCCCGGTAGATGCATATATTGTTCAGCAACTACATTATCAGGAGCTACATACAGGGTTAGAAATATAGAAAATGTATTCATGGAAATAGTTATGATGCGAGCATTATTGAATACAAAAGTAATGAAAATATATATTGTTGATGATACATTCACAGCTATTCCAAATAGAGTTAAAAAATTTACTGAATTAATGAGCGAATACGATCCTGACATCTATTGGCATTGTGAATCAAGAATAGATGTGATGTCAGAAGAATTACTCAATCTCATGTCGGAAAATAAGTGTATAGCAATACAATATGGGATTGAAAGTGCCAGTCAAGAAGTCTTGGATAGCATTAGAAAAGGAATAAATCTGACCAAAGCAAGAAAAATAATTGATTATACTTATAAGAAAAAGATATTCCTTTGTCTATCTTTCATGGTAGGGCATTTCTGCGATACCAAAGACACCATGGAAGAAACATATCTATTCATAAAGGAGATGTATGAAAAATATAGAGCTGAAATTGCACTGTCATTTAACACTCCTTTTCCAGGAACATGGCAACATACGCATAAAGACGAACTAGGATTAGAAATAACTGCTGACAGATACAAACAATATTCTTTATTGGATCCTATCGTCAAAACGGATAGTTTTACCGTTAACGACCAAAGAGAAATATTCTATAAATCATCTAAATATCTAGCTAGAGCTGTAAAAATAGAAAGTTTGAAAAGAGAGTGGGTAAAGTGATAAATAAAATAATTTTGAGAACTACATCCAACTTAAGTTTTTGTGGAGAAATAGTTACTAATAATCTGTTAAATGAAAAGGGAGCATTATTGAAGACCAGTCCAAAATCAGATATCAAGATATGGTGTCCTATTGATGAAATTAAGACTATCATATATCCAGATGGAAAAAAAGTTGAAGGGGAGGATATAAAACATGAACTTAGATTATGATAAAATTTATAAATTGGATAATGAGTTTGAAATCATGAAAAAAGATAATAAATACTTATTTATTGACTACGATAATGTCAATTGGCTTAGAACCAATTCCACGGGTAAAGAAATATTGAATAGATGTGATGGAAAAGAAACCTTACAAAACGTTATACAACAAATATCAAAATTATATTCCTTTGGAACTGATTTTCTAAAAGAACAATTCAGGGATTTCTTAAAAGAAGCTATCAATAAGGAATTATTACTGGAATCAGGTCACTCCAAAACTATTTTGGAACCAGCTTCAGCAGAGTATCCTAATGATGTATGGATACATGTTACAGAAAAATGTAATCTAAGATGCCCATTTTGTTATTCCAATTCAACATGTACTGATGTGGAGCAAGAAGAGGTAGATATTGATGGTGTAATAGGTTTTCTAGAAAAAATACCGAAAGATTATCGTAGTACAGTTTTAATCAGTGGTGGAGAACCATTTCTATTTGGGGGATTACCAGCGTTGACAAAAAGGTTGAATGAACTAGAATACAAGAATATTGTAATAATAACTAATGGTACTGTAGGTAATGAAATATATGAGGAAGTCTTACCTAATATACATACTTTACAGGTATCAGTTGATGGTACCGAAGCTGAGTTTCATGAAAAAACAAGAGGTGTGGGCTCATTTGATAAGATGTTAAACAGCCTTCAATTAGCTAAAAAACTAAACATAAAAAGGTTGATTATTTCATTTACACCTACTAAATATAATATTAGTAATTTGCCTGAAATACCAAAATTTGCTTATGAACATGATATAGATAGCATTCATCTTACTAGATTAATGCCTGTAGGCAGAGGGGTAGATAACAAACCTATAATTGAAGCAGACCCTAATGAATATGAGGATAATGTTAGAGAATTCTTAAAGAATATGGAAAGAATAAATAGACGTATCCACTATATTAGAGAGACGGAAGAGTTTTTCCTAGAAGAGGATAAGAAGAGAAGATATGTTGAACTATCAATGGCAGCAGATCAAACTAAGAAAGTCATCAACAGACATAAGGTTACCAATTGCAGTCTAGGATGCGGTACTATAAGTATCAGCAGTGACAATAATGTGTATCCATGTCCTTCTCTTCAACATGAAGAATATAGGTTAGGAAATATATTAGAAGATGATATGGCAGAAATTATGCAAAGAGGTAAAGATATATCATTAAAATATTCTGTAGATAATATATCAACATGTAAAGATTGTAAAATGAGATATTTTTGTGGAGGAGGATGCAGAGCGTGTGCTCTTGGTAATGAAGATAATATTGAAGGGGAAGACCCTTTGTGTGAATATTATATGAATGCTATGCTTGAAATAATATGGAACTATTCAAGACCAATCATTGATAAAGAGGGGGCATAAGATGAACAATTTGAATCTAAGGAATATCATTTCTCATGATATGGACTTCAAGTACCCTGTATGGCACCCCTATTCATCAGTCAACAAAGATTATTTCAGTATGCGTAATTTTGTTCGTGGTGAAGGTATCTATTTATTTGATGTAAACAATAAAAAATATATTGATGCATCAAGTGGTTTGTGGAATATCGCCTTAGGTTATGGTAATGAAAAAATAATATCTGCAATAAATAGACAGTTACATGATTTACCTTTTACTTCACTTTTTTATTATACTAATCCAATAATCATTGCTTGTGCTAATAAGCTATTATCCCTTAGTAAATGTGATATGAAGAAAGTGTTTTTTACATGTTCAGGTTCTGAAAGTATAGAATTGGCTATTAAAACTATGAGAGAATTCTGGAGTATTAGAGGACGTAATGATAAAAAGACAATCATAAGTTTTAATAATTCATATCATGGTACACATTATGGAAGTATGGGAGTAAGCGGATTAAGCAGGAAACACATAGCAGGATATGGACCATTAGTAGATGATATAGTTTTCTTTGACCCTGAGATAGAACAGAAAGATATATCTGAAAATGAAAGAGAAAGTCATGAATTGCAGAATATAGAAAAATATATCATTAAGAATCATGATACAATAGCTGGTATTTTGATGGAACCTATTCTAGCCTCTAATGGTGTATCTATTATAACTAATAGATATATTGACTTGATACAGAGATTATGTACAGAACATAATATTTTGATGACAGTAGATGAAGTCACAGTAGGATTCTATAGAACTGGTGATGCATTATACAGTAATAGCCTTAATATTGAACCGGATATCATATGTATGGCTAAGGGGATTAACAATGGGTATCTTCCTTTGGGTGCAGTCATGTTCAATGAGAAGTTATATTCAGTATATAATGAGTCTGATAAATTATTATATCATGGTACTACTCAAGGAGGTAACCTAGTATCATGTGCGGCGTGTATAGCTGCCATAGAAGAGTATTCAAGACTTAATATTGGAGAGAATGTGAAACATATTAATTCATACATAATGGATAAGCTAAGTAAAAATATTATCAATCATAAAAATGTTAATAATATTTGGGGCAAAGGGTGTCTTCTACAAATAGAGCTTATAAAAGGAAAGAAGAATAATAGTCATCTTTCCATACAACAGATAGGGATATTGAAATATGAATTATTGAAGAAAGGTTTAATAGTATCTCATGCTGAGTCAGGGTTGACATTATTGCCTATGTTGATTATGAATGAAGAACAAGTAGATGAATTAGTAAGTATTCTTGAGCAAGTATTTAGTAGTATAGTATTTTGATTGGGGTTTTGTAGAGATGTTGGATGCAGTATTGATCTATATGAATGTAGTCAATGGTTATGTAACAGGAGCAGAATATCAGCTGGATTCTGCATATGTTTCTTCTTATTTAAAGAAGAATGATGTTAAAGTTATTCAATATATAAACAAAGATATTAATAATTACCATGATCTTATGGATGACTTGTTCAATTATAAAACAGATACATACATATTTTATATTAATGAATACAACTATTATATTTCAAAAGTCATCGTCAATAGATTGAAAGCCTGTAGAAAAGATAATAAAATAATTACTTTTGGACCTGTAAGTAACTTCATTGGTCACAACCTTCTTGATGAAGTCATGGTTGATATATGCGTTTTACAAGAAGATCCAATAACCATTTATAATCTTATCAACAGCTGTAGTTTAGATGATGTAGACAATATTATATACAGAAAAGGAATTGATATTGTAAATAAAGGTATTAGATATTATGATTATACATTAGATGATATTGGATTCCCTTATAGCAGTGGTTCTGTTCCGATAGAAGAAGTGGAGAACGTAGGATTGATTACATCGAGAGGATGTTATGGTAATTGTGCTTTTTGTTCTTATAGCAAGAATAGGTATTTAACCCATAGCATTGAAGGTATTATCGATGAATTGAAATATATTAAAAAATTTTTTGTCAATAATAATCTGAAAATCAATTTTTATGATGATTGCTTTTCCATAAGCAACAATAGAACCAAAGAATTATGCAAAGAGATAATTAAAAACAAAATAAAATATACATATTGGTGTTGTACAAGAGCAGATTTATTATCAGAAGAATTAATTGATTTAATGAGTGAAGCGGATTTTAGAAATATAGTGATTGGTCTTGAAACAGCATCCAACCAAGTTATGTCTAAGCTTGGTAAGGTGGTAGGTGAGAATTCATTACAATTCATTGAAAAGGTAAGAAAGTCTTATAAAAAATGTGAGGAGGTAGGAATTAATCCATATATAAGTATTAACTTTGGATTGCCTTTTGAAAAATTAGAAGATGCATTTCAAACTATAGAATACGTTAAAGATAAAAAGATGGACAATATAAGCGTATGCTTCATGACAAGTTTTCCCGGTAGCAGGATATTTGAAAATAGTAAATTATATGATACCCACAAGGATATATCATCCACAGTATTACCTTACAGAACTTATTATCATAATTATGATATGGGTACAATCTATAATCTGTTGAAACAGAAAAATATACTTAATGATATTTATATTGAGCAGTCAACAAGTAAGAGCAAAAGAGTCAAGGATATCCTATATTATTATTCAGGGATACCTTTTAATAATAGATATAGCAGGTTTGATAATGTATTTGTAAAAGATGATGTCAATGGCTATGAGGATTTCATTGATAATAATATTAATATCAATGGAAGAATTATTCGTAATAACGAGAAGCTTTCATTGAGTAAGGAATATCTTTTCTGTGATGATAGAAAAAATATGAAATATTGCATTAAGGAATATGATGATACCTTAGAAACTTTCTATAAGTCAGATAAGTATATACCATCAATAATCAGTACTAGAACCAAAGACAATGTTACAAATATACAAATAGATAATTTATACGATAGTAAAAACCTTAGTATCACAACAAGAAGTTTAAATAGTCTACAAGATTTGATAGAACTAGAAAACAAAGCTACAGAAATTATGAGAAAAGGTTACTTCACAATAAATGATATTAAGAACGGTATTATTCATAATGCATGTATGTTCAGTGGAATCTGTACCTTAAATCAGTTTAATAGAGTAACTTTATCAGATGAAAAGGTTCATCTCTGTATTAATCGTGGACATGCAGGTTCAACTACTGATACCTCCAGTCAATTGGTAGAGAACTTATCAAAACAAATGGAACTAAACAGTAGTGATGAGTGCAGTAACTGTAAATTTTTTAGTAAATGTTCTAAATGTACATTTTTACCACATTTTTTGAACCGTAAAATGTTCTGCGAACATGTTAAATGTAATCTAGGGCTTTGGTATTATCTAAGAATGGAAAATATATTGTATTACTATTACACCTTTAATCTATTTAATGTTGAAGGTGAAGATAAGATAAGATTCACTATATGCAAAGATTATAATACAGGAGATTCATATTTATTCAAGGATGAGGTTGTGATATTTGAATATGACTATTTATCCATTATCTATAACTTAGAAGAGAATACCATCATTTATTGTACAAAAGATGAACAAGATACAGCCAAGTATTTAATGGGATTAAAAGATGATATTTTGTTTAGTGATGAACATTTTATAGATATAATACTGAAATTGGAAAAAAACAATATGCTGGTGAAGAGGTGAATATAATTGGAATACTTTGGATTCTGCAAAGAAATAAAAGAGATGGGTTTGCCTAATGTATATGAAGAAGAAATATATTCAGGACATTTTGCCAAATTCTATGATGATAATGTAAATGATATATTTGATGTACCCTTATATGAGAAGCTTGCAAGTGAATATGGTAATCATATTATGGAATTTGCATGTGGCAGTGGTAGAATTCTAGTGGAACTATTGAAAAGAGGATATGACGCTACTGGCTTGGATATATCACAAGATATGTTAGAGATATTAGAAGATAAATGTTCTGAGTTGGATGTAAACCCTACTCTTGTATGTGATGACATGCTTAGACATGTTTCATCATCCAAATATGATATTATTATTTTAGCGAGGATTACTATATGTTTATTGGAAGATGATGAGACAAGAATAAAATTATTCAATAATGTTTACAACAATCTAAGAGATGGAGGAGTATTCGTATTCAATTATTTGGATTGTCCAAAAGAAGTTGAATCAGGAGAAAAAAGACCAACATTCTTATTTGACAAAGATAAAAAAGGGTATGCAATAATTAATGAAAAAATACTTGAGGATAGATCAATAGTTAATGTTTACAGTGAAACCAATATAGATGATAAAACAAAGAGGTACATTACATCAACAACCAAATATCTATTAAATAATGAAATGATTAGTAATATTATTGATCAAACAGCCTTTAAACATGAAAAGACGTATACTTTGAATGCTGTTAATTATGAGACAGGTAAAATGAAATTTGTTATCATAAAAAAGTAAAGGAGCTATTGATATGATAAAAGTAGAACATTTATCTAAACAGTTTGTTAAGAAGAAGAGACGGATTAATGTTATTAATGATTTTAATTATGAATTCCAGTCAGGAAACTTATATTTAATTAAAGGAGAATCGGGAAAAGGGAAGACCACTTTACTGACTTTGCTGGCTTTCTTACAAAAAGAAGATAGTGGCAAAATTAGTTTTAATAATATTATAGTAAGTGATCTAAAACAAGAAGAGAAATGTAATCTGCGTAGAAAAGAGATAGGCATTGTATTTCAAGATTACAATCTTTTTGATAATCTCACGGTAATAGACAATGTAGTTATTGCAGACGTGTTGAAAAACAAGATTAATAAAGAAAAAATATATAATAAAGCAAAAGATATAATTAAATTACTTGGATTAGAAGATAGAATTAACCATTATCCATATGAACTTTCTGGAGGAGAACAACAAAGAGTAGGTATTGCACGTGCTATACTCAAAAATCCTTCCATTCTAATATGTGATGAACCTGTATCTAATCTCGACAAAGATAATGCTAGCAATATTGTAGAATTTATTGATGGTTACTGTCATAACAAAAATAAGATTGTAATAGTAGCAAGTCATGACGAGTTTTTTGATGATTGTGCTGATTATGTAATCAATCTGTAGGGAGGGAAAAAATATGGGCAAAAAGATTTTTATGGATATTTATTTTGAGAAAAAAAGATTTTTAATAATATTTTTTGTTGTTCTTGTTCTGCTTCTAACCTATGGAGGAGTACAATATCAAATAATTAAACAGCAGACTAAATCAGTGCTAACACCTGATATCAACCTTAAAGGTAAATCCAGTCAAGATGGAGTCTTTCATTATTGGTTATATCATGATGTAGATGGATTATCAGATGCATTGAAAGAACTATATGGAAATGATATGAGCGTATATAAAACCATTACAAGAAATCTATATTATATAGATGACCGTCTTACTTTTCAAAGTATATATTATGTAGTTACCGGTGTTGAAGATGAATTCTTTCAACAAGAATTAAAGAACAGTGTTGCTAAGGGAAGACTGCCCAAAAGTGGTGAAAAAGAAGTAGTTATTGGTCCATATTCAGCGAAGGAATATAATCTAGGTATAGGTGATTTGGTTAATTTAAGTATTACACTTGATAAAGATATAGCCGATGTAGAACCTGCTCAGTATAGAGTAGTTGGTATATTAGATGATAATGTAGAGCAATTCAAATCTTCTATCATGCTTTCTATAGATACATATGAAGAGTTAAATGATACAGAAGTTACAGAAAATGAAGTTTTGGTGTATTTCAAGAATAACGATAGCATTAATACCTATAAAGATACTATATCTGAATTTACTAATATGATAGGAGAATATAATGTGGGAAGTACAGCATCCAATTTTAAATCTAATAATAATAAACATAGAAATATAATAATAAATATTATTATGATGCTTGTTAGCAACATTATCATAGTTTTCTTATTGATATCATATCTTATGAAAGGTTTATCCAAAAAAATAGGTTTGTTAAAAGCACTTGGACTATCCAATAGATATATCAATAAAATTTTTGTGGGAGGATTATCTATAGTCGTAGGAGGAGTATTCCTTATTTCCATTTTATTAGTATCCTTGATTTTGAATGGATTGAATAGCAGTGCAACTAGTTTTTTAGGATATGAAATGAATGTATATTCTATGGATACTGGAGTCATCTTATATATGGCTGGACTTTGTTTGTTTGTCATAATCGTAAAATATGTTTTAATTAAACTTAGGACATACAAAATATATCCTATGGAAGCTATGGTGAAGTAAGTAAATAATAGATTATACCAAATTATAGTAGGAGGAAAGCCTATGAAAAGAGATACAAAATTATTATTAGTACTAGCAGTTATATGTATATCATTTGTTTTCGTATATAATTTAATGAACCGAGAGAATACATCAAAATCGGCGTTCCAAGAAACTGTGGATTTTGGGAAGTATTCAGACTGCATATTTATACCTTTCAATGTCAAAAAAGATTCTATATTAAAATTTGAATGTAGCGCATCTGTAGAAGAAGGGAATATTACAATTCAGATTATTGATAAGGGTAATGATATCTTATATACAAAAAGCGGAAATAATTACGAGGATTCTGTGGATGTCAATGTACCAGAAGGTTTATGGTATTGTAATATTATTGTCAACAATAGTAATGCATCAGACGATATGGCTGAAAAAGGAACTTATAGTGTTTATGGAAAACTAAAATAATATAAATAATAACGAGAGAACTCTTTAATTAAAATAATTAATTAAGGAGTTTTTTATTATGTATAAAAATAATTATCAGTAACCTATTTTTTTTGTTAAAAACATACATAATACTATGTCCTGTAAAATATATTATAGTAATAATAAGATACACAAGGTACATTAATCGACTTTATTTTTTTAAGTAGATTTTAGACAACTTATTACTAGAGTTTGTTTCAATACTATATTTATAAGTAAACCATTTATTAAATAAAATTGTGGGAGGTATTTTAATGAAACAGTTAAAAAGATTGTTTTCAATTTTTCTTGTATTAGCCCTTAGTGTATCATTATTTGCAGGATGTGGTAAAAAAACTGCAAGTGATTGGAAGATAGGGATTGTTACTGGAACTGTATCTCAGAATGAAGAAGAATACAGAGCAGCACAAAAAACAAAAGAAGTTTTCCAAGAAAGATATGGAGAAGATAAAGTAATTCTTCAAACTTATCCAGAAAAATTTATGGATGAACAAGAAACAGTTATAGCTAATATTGCTGGTATTGCGGCTGATCCAGATGTTAAAGCCCTAATAATTTGTCAAGGTGTTCCAGGTACATCAGCAGCAATTGATAAAGTAATGGAAACAAGAGATGATTTATTAATTATTGTTGGTACATCAGGCGAAGACCCTAATATGATTGCAGATAGAGCAGACGTTTGTTTCCAGATGGATGAACTTGGAATGGGTACAGCTGTTATTGATCAGAGTAATAAACAAGGAGCTAAAACATTTGTACATTACTCATTCCCAAGACATATGTCTTATGCTTTACTTGCTGCAAGAAGAGATCTTTTCAAAGAAAATTGTGAAAAGTATGGTATTAAATTTGTTGATGCTACTGCTCCAGACCCAACAGGAGATGCAGGTCCTTCAGGTGCACAACAGTTCATTCTTGAAGATGTACCTAAAAAAATTCAACAATATGGTGAAGATACCGCTTTCTTCTCGACTAACTGTGCTATGCAGCCACCATTAATAAAATCAGTATTCCAAGAACATGGAATCTATCCTCAACCTTGTTGTCCATCACCTTATCACGGATTCCCTTCTGCTCTAGAAATAGAAATTCCAGATGATAAAAAAGGTGATGCTAGTTATGTAATAGATGAGATAAGAAGAATCAATGCTGAAAACGATATGACTGGTAGAATGTCTACTTGGCCTGTTCCAGTTAACATGATGTTTGTTCAAGCTGGAGCAGAGTACGCTTCCCAATGGATTGAAGGTAAATTCAAAGAGAAAGTTAATGACGATAAAATAAAAGAATGTTTTGTAGAATACACCAGTGAATATGGTGATGACATTGATATCAACATAACATTATTAGAAGAAAATGGTAAAGAATTTGATAATTATTTCTTAGTCCTTATAGACTTCATAGATCTATAGAAAAATCTACTTAGCTTCCCAGGCTCTTAGTTGTAAGGGTCTGGGCTATATTATAAGATGGCTTCTTCTTTTTAAATTAACTGCAAAAGATATAGGAGGAAATTCATGGAATATAATTATTTACTTGAAATGAAAAATATTAATAAAAGTTATTCAGGGAATCAAGTTCTAAAGGATATAGAACTAAAAGTGAAACCAGGAGAAATTCATTGCCTATTAGGAGAAAATGGTGCTGGTAAATCTACTTTGATGAACATACTTTTTGGAATGGGTATAATTCATAACACAGGTGGGTTTGAAGGAGAAGTCTATTTTGAAGGAGAAAAAGTAAATGTCAAATCTCCAAAAGAAGCAATGAAATTAGGAATTGGTATGGTACATCAAGAATTTATGTTGATACCAGAATTTACTATTACTGAAAACATCAAATTGAATAGAGAAATATTGAAAAATAATGTTATTAGTCGTGTTTTAGGAGAAAAGTTAAAATCTATTGATTTCAATAAGATGAATAGAGATGCTAGGAAAGCATTAGATACACTTGAAATCAACATTGATGAATGGATAAAAGTAGCAGGTCTACCTGTAGGACATATGCAATTTATAGAAATTGCTAGAGAAATTGATAAGCAAAATGTAAAACTTCTTGTTTTTGATGAGCCTACTGCTGTATTAGCAGAGAGTGAGGCTAAGAATTTATTAAGAGCAATGAGAAAAATAGCAGATTCTGGTATTGCCATTCTTTTTATTACACATAGACTTGATGAGGTTATAGAGATAGCAGATAATGTGACTATTCTACGTGATGGAATTAGAGTTAGTAATAAAAAAGCAAGTGAAACTGATGTTGGAGAATTAGCTGAACTAATGGTTGGAAGAAAGATAAATATACAAAACAAACAAGGAATCAAAAATACTGCGGGGGAAGTTATTTTTGATATCAAGAATTTATATGTTGATATGCCTGGTGAGCAGGTAAAAGGTATTGATTTGCAGATACATAGAGGTGAAATATTAGGAATAGGTGGACTTGCAGGTCAAGGTAAGATTGGAATAGCTAACGGTATAATGGGTCTGTATCCATCAAGTGGAAAAGTATTATACAATGGGAAGGAATTATTGCTTAATGATACTAGAAATGCATTAGAGACTGGTTTTGCATTTGTATCAGAGAATAGAAAAAATGTTGGATTGATTCTTGATGAATCCATTGAACTAAACATGGTTTTTACTGCGCTTAATATAAAGGAACAATTTTTAATTGATCTAGTATTTTTTAAGCTCAAGAATTGGACAAAGATAAAGAAATATTCAATGAAAAAAATTAAGGATTTGGATATTAGATGTACAAGTAGTAGACAACACGTTGGAAGATTAAGTGGTGGTAATCAACAAAAAGTGTGTATAGCCAGAGCTCTTACACAAGAACCAGATGTTCTGTTTGTTTCAGAGCCAACAAGAGGGATAGATATTGGAGCTAAAAAATTAGTGTTAGATTTATTATTGAGGCTTAATGAGGAACTTGGTATGACAATTATAATGACTTCCTCAGAATTAGCAGAAATAAGAAGTATATCTGATAGGATAGCTATTATTAGTGAAGGAAAACTAGCTGGAATATTAAAACCTTCAGATACTAATAAAAAGTTTGGGCTACTTATGTCGGGAATTCCATTGAACAAAATAATGGAAGAGGAGGTGTAGCAATGAAAGCAGTCATCAATAAAATCGGAGTTCCTAGACTGATTATCACTATTTTATTTATTGCTGTATTAATAACAGCTAATGTACAGGGGCTACCTATGAATATGCTGTTTACAGATATAATTAAGAGATTTGGTATGTATGGAATACTAGTATTGGCTATGGTTCCTTCAATTCAATCAGGAGTAGGACCTAACTTTGCACTGCCTATCGGAATTTTATGCGGCTTAATGGGGGCAGTCATCAGTGTAGAATTGGGGTTAGTTGGATTTATAGCTTTATTTGCTGCAATGATTTTCGCACTTCCTCTAGCATTGTTGATTGGATATTTTTATGGAAAACTTCTTAATGTGGTGAAAGGTTCAGAAATGACAATAGCTACATATACAGGATTTTCCATGGTTCAGTTAATGTGTATAGCATGGATAATGATACCTTTTAGCAGTACAAAAATGGTTTGGCCAATTGGAAAAGGACTTAGAAATACATTTACGTTGGAAAAGACTTTTGGTCATGTATTAAATAATCTATGGGGGTTTAAAATAGGTGGTATTAATGGTGTTCATATTCCCACAGGTTTGATTTTATTTTTTCTCTTGGTATGTTTTCTAGTATTCTTATTCACTAAGAGTAAAACAGGGACGGTTATTCTTGCGGCAGGTATGAATCCAAAATTTGCTGAGGCGTCAGGTGTCAATATTGACAAAGGAAGAATTATAGCTAATATGTTATCAACAGTTCTAGGTGCTATTGGAATCATTGTTTATTCATCAAGCTATGGATTTGTTCAATTATATGGAGCACCTCTGTATATGGCATTTCCAGCTGTAGCTGCCATATTAATCGGTGGAGCAACGGCTAAGAGAGCAAAAATCTCCCATGTAATAATAGGTGTGCTGTTATTTCAGGGGTTATTAACCAGTTCAATGCCAGTAGCTAACGAGTTGTTCCCTACGGGCAATATCTCTGAAATGGTTAGAATGGTAGTACAGAATGGGATAATCTTATATGCATTAACTAAAGTGAAAGGGGGTAAATATGTTGGCTAAATTCTTCAATAAAGAATCTATGAAGCAATTACTGATCAATAATATTGTATCTATTGTGTTTATTACACTTTCACTTATTGGTATGATAATATCAGAGCTTAGTTCAGTATATATTTTCAATGAATTGATAAGTAGAATTTCAAGGAATTCATTCTTGGTTCTATCATTATTAATACCAATCCTAGCGGGACTTGGGCTTAACTTTGGTCTAGTAATAGGTGCTATGGCAGGTCAGTTATCGATTATTGCAGTTACCTATTGGCAAGTGGATGGAATATTAGGATTCATTCTGTGTATAGTATTAGCAGTACCTATTGCAATCTTATTTGGTTATTTGACAGGAAGGTTATTCAATGCTACAAAAGGTCAAGAAATGATTGCGGGTCTTATAGTAAGTTTTTTTGCTAATGGACTGTATCAATTTCTACTTCTTGTTATGGTAGGAACCGCTATCCCTATGAACAATAGTGTTATGATTAAGCCAGATGGTATAGGGCTAAGAAATACTATAGCATTAACTGGTGTTGATGGAGATGGGGGTATAAAATATGCTTTAGATGGTATTTTTAGATTAAATCTATTTTACTTTATTATTATACTATGTGTATTATTAGTCGTTTTCGCAGTATACCATTTAATTAAAATAAATAAAAATCAAATAGTCAAGAAATCCAAGGAAACTTATATAGCATATATAGCTGCAAGTGTAGTCTTGATAGCAATAAGTGTAATAATATTATTAGTGGATAATATGTACAAAAATCTTAAGATACCACTTATCACATGGATTGTTATAGCTCTTCTATGTTTATTCAATAAGCTGATAATGAAAACTAAGATTGGACAGAATTTTAGGACAGTAGGGCATAGTCAACATATTGCAAAAGTAGCTGGAATCAATGTTAATAGAACCAGAATACAAGCGGTGATAATATCAACAGTTCTTGCTTCATGGGGACAAATAATATTCTTACAGAATATAGGTACCATGAATACATACGGCAGTCATATGCAAGTAGCAATGTTTTCCATAGCTGCAATTCTTATAGGTGGTGCTTCAGTAACTAATGCTAAGATCAGCCATGCAATAACAGGAGTCATCTTGTTCCACATGATATTCATTGTTTCGCCAACGGCAGGAAAAGCACTCTTTGGAGATGCTCAGATAGGTGAGTTCTTCAGATCATTTATTGTATATGGTGTAATAGGTATATCTCTTGGACTTCATGCATGGAAAAAATATAAACTCAATAAAATGTAGAGATGACATGAAATAAAATAAATAAAGACTCTGTTTAGTATGACTAAACAGAGTCTTCATTAGAATTTGTCTGATGTATATATGTTAATATTCCCTGATTCAAATTTATTTCTAAAATATGTTTTAATAAAATTAACATAGATGGTTCTAGTCAGTGGAAAGAGTAAACTGAATCCAAATAAATCAGTTATTATTCCTGGAGTTACTAATAAGATACCACCAATCAAAACACACAAACCATGCATGAGTTCATTACCAGGCATACGACCATTACTACTCTCATCTTGAATGTTTTTAATAACAGCTCTTCCTTGATGTTTGGCAAAATATGCTCCTATTATACCTGTAATAACAATAATAAGTAATGTAATGCTAGCGGATGTTACGTTTGCCAACTTTAATAATATATATAATTCAACAAATGGTACTATAGTAAAGATTAAAAGTAATTTTCCAAATGTAAATTTCATTTTTTATCCCTCATCTCTTTCTTATAAGTATAAACGAAAATAATGAACAGTATATGAATAAATCTTTAATCCTTTATTAATTTAAGGTAATATTATCAAATTCCTATATTGTGAAGGTGTTTTATTATAATTTCTTTTAAAAGTTTTGGAAAAATAGAATTGATTACAGAATCCCAGCCTATTGGAAATATCGTTAATCGTTAATTTTGTTTCTCTAAGAAGGCTGCATGCTTCTTCTAATCTTTTTTTCATTATATACTGTTGGGGAGTTATATTAAAATTTCTCTTGAACAATCTTAAGAAATATATTGGATTAAGATAAACTTTTTCTGCTATTTCTTCTAGGCTTAGAGGTCTATGATAATTATTATTCATAAAGTATATAGAAGGTTTTAACTTCTCATATTCAACATATGAAATCTTATCAATAATTTCTTTTTGGTTTTCCATCATATCAGATATTAAAAGCAGAATAGTTGAAGTTATATAAATAGGTAAACTTAAAGGTGCTGTCTCTAAGACATTATTGTCAGCACTTCTAGGGTTATCAAATAATTGTGGGATTCGTTCATAGATTATACTTTCAAGTATTTTGTTGTTTTTATCCCAACAATAAACAGGTGATAGATAATCTAATATCTTATTTACAAATAATGAACTAGGTTGGAAATGTATCCAATACACATCCATAGAGTCATGACATATCTGCTCTTGTAGTTTATAACCATTAATAAAATACACGTTACCTGCGATAATATTATACATATTATTTTCCAGCACAAGATTAACTTCTCCATTTACAGGGAAATATATTTTGTAACAATTGTCTTTCGTAACCTTAGAACTCCATTTTGGTAAACAATTATTAAATCCACCACTCAAAATTTTTATGTTAAGATTATCCATAACAAACATCTCCTAAGTTGATAATATATATATATTGGTTTATTCTATTGATACCCAATTGGTTAAGTATATTGTATCATAAGTATAAACAGTGAATTATCAAAAGTCAATATTATATATATTAAGGAGGAGATTTATATGTTGCATGATCCAAGTCATCATACTATGCCACCTGTAGCGCAAGAGATTATTCTCAAGGAAAAAGATAAAGAGGTATTAAGAAAACTTGGGGCAAGGATTGCAGAGATTTCATCTTTACCAATACATAAAGAAAAAGCAGTATTATGGACGAAACTCAATGATCTTAATTCATCTAGACCAATGGTATGGATTAATGAAATACCTTGGCATGAAATGAATGTCAATGACGAATTGACATTACAATGTGAACATGAATGGGCAAGAAATCTTGAAGATACTCTAAGAAAAACTATATATCAATGGAATCATATGCCAGGCGATATGGTGGTGAATCCTTATATAGAATGTCCATTAGTTATTCACAGCACCGATTTCGGTATTAAAGAGGAAGTAGATGTTATAAAGACTGATGATGATAATGAAATCTATTCAAGACATTTTAAGATTCAGATAAAAGAGCCACAGGATATAGAAAAGATTAAATTACCAAAAATAACTCATAATAAAGAAGCAACAGAAAATGCTTATAGGGCTATGTGTGATATATTTGAAGGTATAATTCCTGTCAAGAAAGTAGGACAGACTCACATATGGTTTACACCTTGGGACTATTTAATTAGATGGTGGGGTGTACAGGAAGCCATGATGGATTTAGTTATGAGACCTGAAATGGTTCATGATGCAGTTGATAAAATGGTTGATGCTTGGATGAGTGAATTGGATCAATTCGTAGAGCAGAATCTATTATCAATAGACTGTAATAATACAAGAATCGGTTCGGGAGGATATGGTTACATAAGTAATCTACCTGGTAAAGATTATGACCCTGATTATGTAAAACCTCATAATATGTGGGGATGTTCTAATGCACAGATATTCAGTGAAGTATCTCCCGAGATGCATTGGGAGTTTGCCATAGAACATGATATGAAATGGTTAAGTAGATGGGGATATACTTATTATGGTTGTTGTGAACCTCTAGATCGAAAGATGAATCTACTTAGAAAAATTCCTAATCTCAGGAAACTCTCTGTTAGTCCATGGTGTAATATAGATAGGATAATTGAGAATGTTCAAACTGATTATGTTATGAGTAGAAAAGTCAATCCTGCTATATTTGTAGAAAGCAATTGGTCTGTTAAACAAGCGGAAAAAGAAATAAGAGAATTTATGGATAGGACAGATAGAAAATGTCATGTGGAATTAATTATGAAAGATATTTCTACAGTGAATTATCATCCAGAAAGACTTTGGAAATGGGAAGAAATCGCTATGAAAATTGCAGAAGAGTATTGTAATTAATTAGATAGACGCTGTTTAGATTTTGGTAACTAAACAGCGTCTATTTTCTTATGGATTATCTTCTATTAAAGGTAAATCAATGTAGACAGTTGTACCAATAGAAATGGTGCTTTCATATCTAAGACCATATTGATTTCCAAAGTATAGCTTGATTCTTTCATTAACATTATGAACGCCAATGCCAGAACTTAGGCGCCCATCAGTTTTATATGAAGGAGATAATATTTTGGTACATGTTTCAGAGTTCATTCCTATACCGTCATCAGTTATAGTGATTAATAATTTATTCTCATTGCAATAGCAATTTATAGTGATATTACCTTTACCTCTTTTATTTTTTATTCCATGATAAATCGAATTCTCTACTATGGGTTGGAGGATAAGTTTTATAGTTTTATAACGTAATAACTGGGGCTTTACTGATACTGAGTAGTCGAATTTGTCAGTATACCTCATGCTTTGAATAAATAAATAATTTCTAACGTGTTCAATTTCAGAAAGAAGAGGTATGATATCATTACCTTTACTGAGGCTTATTCTAAAGAGTTTGGATAATGATTCGGTCATGGGTACTATATTTTCGTTCTTACTTTCTGCCATCCATATTATGGAATCAAGTGTATTGTAAAGAAAATGCGGATTTATCTGAGCTTGAAGTGTTTTCAATTCTAACTTGCGTTTTTGTTCTTGGTCTGATATTACTTGTTGCATCAATTTTTCAATCTGAGATAACATACTATTGAAACTGGAAGATAATATACCTATTTCATCATTGGATTTTATATTTGATCTAATAGTAAGATTTCCTTCTGTGGCTTCAACCATACACTTTCGCAAGTTAAGAATAGGTTTTGTTATTGCAGTTGATAGGATATAAGTTATTGCAAGTGCTAATATTAGAGATAATAACCCCATGGAAATAATGATGTTCTTTATATGTTCTGCATCTTCAGTAATAGATTTATATGGAGTTGCAGCAACTATATACCAATTAGCATTATTCATATGTTTTGATACGATTTGATATTTTTCAGCATTAATAGTATGGGTAAAAATATTAATCTTGTCACTAGCTAGTCTAGGTACTAAATTAGTTGCATCTTTCTGTAAAGAAGTCATTTCTTTACTACTAGTATTGTTATAAGGTTGATATATTATTTCTCCATAATCGTTAACAATAAATATAAATCCATTTTTATATAATATTTCTGATTCACAGAATTTTTTTAATTCGGATAAATTAACACTTAAATGGATGACTCCTGTTTTTTTGAGTCCATCATATCTTTGAACTGTTCTATTAACCGAGAATACATTAATTTCTGGATTGTCTAAATATTCTTGTTTGTGAGGACCTGATATCTTAGGGGTAACACCTGAGTCTAATATGTTTTTGTACCATAATTGATTTTTATAATCGAAAGTGGTATTAAGGTCAAGATGTGTGCTCTTGAAAACTGATAATCTATCATTATCAAAAACCAGTATTGAGTCAATATCACTACGGGAAGTTACAATATTCGATAGAAATTCAAGTGTGCGTTGAAAACTATCTGATGAATCAATGCTATAATAAGAATCATGTTTATTAAGGTATTTTTGTACATATTGATTATAAGCAATTATATTAGAAATATATTTAAGCTGGTAGATATATTCATCCAGATTGACAACAAGGGATGAGGTAACTTTTTTGGAATAATCAATATTGTTATTAAGGAGTTTATGATTATATTTACTCAGTGCGAAGATAAGGGTTGAACTTATTAATAAAATAATAACCAAGGAAAAAGATAATAGTATTTTGGTACGTATACTGATGTATCTAATTTTTTTTAGATATTTATTAGCTATTACCATTATTATTCCTCCAAGGATTTTCTATAGTCAGTAGGTGATTTACCAGTATATTTTCTAAAAGAGATACTAAAATAATGGGGATTGGAAAATCCAACAAGATGAGCAATCTCATAAGTTTTGAAATTAGTGGATTTAATTAGCTGTATAGCTTTATCCATTCTTTTATTAATCAAGTAGGACTTAAAATTGATTCCAGTTTCTTTCTTGAACAAAGAACTCAAGTAAACAGAACTAACAGAGGCATATTCAGCTGCTGAATTCAGGGAAAGGTCCTCTTGTTCATAATTATTGTCAATATAGTCTTTTACTTTTGCTATGATATTATAATTACTATTGTTTCTAGTTAAAGCTAATTTATCCGATGCTTTTATACAAAAAGATTGAACATTTCTAACGATTTCATCTAAGGTGTCCATTTTCTCAATGGTATCATATAGGGATATACCTTCTTCCCATGTAGAGGAAGAAACATCACTGGTTTTAACTACCACTTTCAATATGCGAGTAATTATTTCTATAAATATAAGCTTGATATTTACCCATGTGAGGGTTTCTTGATTCTTCAATAAAGTAGAAATGTTAGATAATGTTTGTTTGATACGATTCACTTCACCAGCTTTTATTGCTTCTAATAAATATCCACTTGTATCAAAGGGATAATAGAATTCTGGTTGTATATAATCTAGGTCATTTATATCATAGGTATTATTTTTCCCTAGCGTATATTTACATTCTAGTGCAGATAAGGCTTCTGTATAGGATGAATAGAGCCTATAGATACTATCCACAGTTATTCCTATTGAAGATGTTAAAGGTATATTAAGATGATAATTAACGTTGTTTTGTATTACTTGAAGTGTAATTGATATGATGCTGCGATTTTCTATAGGGGTTATATATTCACTGTTGTTGAAGACAATTATTATATTATTATTATTATCAGAGAACACATAATAGCTTTTTCCTATAGTATCGTAAATTATATTTTTTACTGCAAAATAATATATTTCGGAATCTTTGGGGAGGATGTTATTCAAATCAGGTTCTATTACACAGATTGTATATGGTGCTAAGTTGAATTCAATGCCTAGCGAATACAGGCGGTCAATTATCCTATCATTATTGCCTGGAGTACAAATAAGCATATTTAACAATCTTTCCCGTAATAGAGGAAGACTTTGGTGCAATTGGTTTTTCATTTTTGTCAAATAATTACGTTGGTCATTTTCAATATTGATTTCTTTGCACAATTGAGCAATTTTATTATAGAGAGTTTTTGCGCCTATGGGTTTTAGGATATAGTCCTTTACCCCGAGAGCAATTGCATCTTGTGCTAATTCAAACTCATCATAACCGCTTAAAATAACTATATAAGATGTAGGAAGATATTTTCTAATCTGTTTGGTTAATTCAAGACCATCCATAAAAGGCATTTTTATATCAGTTAGTATAAGATTAGGTTTTTTATCTAATGCTATTTCTAGAGCTTGTTCTCCATCTTCAGCTTCATATACTTCAGTAAAGCCAAGAGAATTCCAATCAATTATAGTACTTATAGAGGAACGAACCAATTTTTCGTCATCGACAATTAAAAGTTTATACATACAGTGTCCCACCTTACTGTCTTAATTTTAAGAACCTAAAAAAAGCATATCATCATAGAGTCAAAAAATCAATATGCTTACTGTTATTGTTAATAAATGGACCAAAACATATTAAGAAATTGAATTAACTTTTTCTAGAAAGTGAATTATAATGTATCTATCGTAAGTGATGTGCTAATATTAAAAAATGATAATACTTTTTAAGGAGGAGTTTTTTGAAAAAATTATTAGCACTTGTTATAACAATCTTTCTTGCATCAACCTTATTAATTAGTTGTAAATATAATGATTATGATTACCAAAAAAACAACAATTTTTCTGAAAAAGATCAATCAATAAATGACGGTAATACTGATTTGCAGGTTGATATATCCAATTTGAAGTCCTATGATGGACAGTTACTTATTTATCCAACCA
This sequence comes from Vallitalea sediminicola, assembly GCF_054408565.1. NCBI lineage: Bacteria > Bacillati > Bacillota > Clostridia > Lachnospirales > Vallitaleaceae > Vallitalea > Vallitalea sediminicola. Next base: position 82,867 of record NZ_BTPT01000019.1, on the reverse strand, counting down.
AAACAAAAGATTTACCAGAAAGATCTTCTAATCCAGAGCTATTACCTCTAGCCGATCCTATGCATTGGTATGATATCACTTTCCCAGGGTGGGTCAAAGATAAAGTTAATATACCATCATCTCCAGCTGATGGAGCCAAGGGTAAAAAAGTCTATGTAATCATTACCAGTGAACATCCTTATTGGACGGCAGTGGGAATCGGAGCAAAAAAAGTGGCAGATGCATATGGAATAGATTTTAGGATGTTAAGCCCAAATGGAGATATATTAAAGCAGAATCAATTAATAGATTATGCAATAAACGATGGTGCTGACATGATTATATTAGCAGCCATTGATAAAAAAGAAGCTGTATCTCAAGCTATAAGAATTAATGAAGAGGGTATACCACTAATATTCTTTAATACACTTCCAGAATCTGAGGCATTAAGATATTGTCTTACATGGACTGGACCAGATGATTGGGAGAACTTTCGTATGTTAGCAAGGAGTATGGCGGATGAATTGGACAAAGAAGGTGGTGTTTGTTATCTAAGGCATACACCAGTAGGCGGTTCGCCATATTATGCAAGAAATTGGGCACCTATTACGGAGCTCAGGGAGTATGCACCTGATATAGAGACACTTGATAGTAAGGACTGTGATTTTGATTATGATATTTCAAAAGAAATAGTAACAAAATGGATTAATGAATATGGTGATGAATTAAAGGGTATCGTTTGTAGTGATGATTCAATACAAGCAATCGGTGCTATTGATGCCTGTAAGGAAACAGGAAGAAATGACATAGTTATTGTAGCATCAGGAAATGGTAAAAATGGAATGGATGCGGTTAAGAAAGGGGATTTATTCGCTATAACCTATCAGTCAGCAGAAGCAGATGGGGCACTTCCTATAAAAGTTGCAGCTGATTGGTTTAATGGAAAGAAGATAAATAATATCTATTATCTATCTAGTAACATCATAACGCAGGAAAATGTAGATAAATATATGCCGGCTCAATGGTAAGGGATGGATTTTATGAATTCAAAGGATCCAGCAAAAAATATTATTGCTATGTTTGATGAAGCAAAAAAATATGGTTTGGGCAAATTTGGCAAGATAAGTTGATTATATATAAGAAAGTGGGGATACGTTTTGGCAGACAATGTAGCACTTGAAGTTAAAAATGTTAGTAAGAGATTTCCAGGAACTCTTGCAGTAGATAATGTCAGCGTTGAATTTCACCAAGGGGAAGTGCATGCTCTTATGGGTGAAAATGGAGCAGGTAAATCAACTCTGATGAAAATGATTGCAGGTTCCTATAACGATTATATAGGAGATATTCTAATAAATGGAGAGAAAAAGTTGCTTTATTCTCCATCAATTTCTAAGAAAAATGGTATTGGTATGATTTATCAAGAGCTAAGTTTAGCACGACCTATAAGTATAGCAGAGAACATTTTGGTAGGAAGGTTACCAATAAAATATGGAGTTGTTCTTGACAAAAATAAAATGATAAAAGAAGCAAAAAAATGTTTGGGAACAGTGAAATTAGAAAGTCTAGATCCAGAAAAAAATATTTCAGAAATTAGTCAGCATCAAGCTCAGTTGGTTGAAATTGCAAAAGTGATGGGGAATAACCCTAACATACTAGTATTTGATGAACCAACATCAGCTTTATCAAGAGAAGAAGTAGAGATGTTATTCAATATTATTACTGATCTGAAGAATAAAGGTATGGCAATCATATATATTTCTCATCATATACCAGAAATATTTAGGATAGCTGATAAGGTCACTGTCATGAGAGATGGTAAGAGAATAGATACAAGGAATATAGATGAGGTCAAACCAGAAGAACTTGTTCAGATGATGGTAGGAAAAACAATAGATAAATTCTATAGTAAGAGAAAAGGCAAAATAGGTGGTACATATTTGGAAGTGCAAGATTTGACTAGACATGGTTTTGTACATAATATCTCTTTTAATGCAAGAAAAGGAGAAATTCTAGGGTTCATGGGATTATCTGGAGCAGGACGCACAGAGCTGGCTAGATGTATAGTTGGGATTGACCCCATAGATAAAGGGAAAGTAATAAAAGACGGAGAAGATGTGACACCAAAAAATTATGATGATGGTATTAATAAAGGATTCGCCTATCTATCAGAGGATAGAAAATCACAAGGACTATTTCTTAGATTAACCAATGAAGATAATATATTATCAGCTCTGATTCCTGAGTTTTCTAGGAATGGTGTATACAAAAAGAGTAATGCGGGAAATATTGTCATGGAGCAAATTGAGAAATTGAAGGTTAGTCCTCCAAATCCTAAGGTTGGAGTTGGAAGTTTATCAGGTGGAAATCAACAGAAAATATTACTAGGTAAATGGCTTGCCACTGAACCTGATATTTTAATACTGGATGAACCAACAAGAGGAGTTGATGTTGGTGCTAAACAAGTAATACATGATGTAGTTACACAATTAGCGGATAATGGAACAACAGTATTATTAATGACTTCAGACCTACCAGAGCTTGTTGGATTATCAGATAGGGCTTATGTAATTAGAGGCGGACATATTATTGGAGAAATAGGTAAAGAAAAATTAACTGAAGAAACAGCACTGCTTGCAGCTAATGGGGAAGGGAGTGTATGCGATGTCTGTGAAGGATAATACACCTATAGTACAATCTAGATTCAATGATGTAGATGATAAAAACAGTATCAGTAAGTTATTTGATAAAGCAGGTGTATATGTTATTGCTCTAATCCTAATTATTTTAGGAATCATTGTGTCACCTACCAAATTTTTAACACCAGATAATATGTTGAACATTTTAAGGGCTGTGGGTATGTTGGGAATTACAGCTTGTGGATTATCTTTTGTAATCTATAGTTCGCAAATGGCAGATATGAGTGTACCATCAGCTATGGCGTTCTCGGGTATAATAACAGTCCAGTTTCTGCATCTGGGGCTTATTCCAGCTCTTATACTTGGGATAATGTTCGGAATGCTCATAGGACTTGTTAATGGAATTGTTGTAGGTTATTTCAGAGCAAATGCTATTTTATGGACATTGGCGATGCAATTTGGTATGGAAGGAATCATGAGATATGTATGGTCTGGTAATCAATTATATCCAGATCTGGAACCTGGCACATCTGGAGCAGCTTTTGTTAATATTTTTAGGATTAAAATAGGACCTATTCCTTTACTAATAATCATTATGGTTATTCTATACATAATCGCCAATTTCGTAATGAAGAAAACAAAATTCGGTAATCAATTAAAGTTAGTGGGTTCTGCTTATGATGTTGCCAAATGTACAGGTATCAATGTAAGAAGAACAGTGATGTATGCATTTCTTATTAGTTCTTTTACTGCATCCATAGCAGGAATCTTAATCACGTCCATGAATAAGCTAGGTGTATTTTATCTAGGAGAAGGATATGATTTCAAAAGTGTTACAGCTATTGTAATAGGTGGTATGGCGTTATCAGGAGGAAGAGGAAATATATGGGGTGTACTTGGTGGTGTATTAGTTATGGGACTATTAAATAATATACTTACATTTATAGGTATCCCTACAGCAGTGCAAAACGTATTTGTTGGATTGGTATTCATTGCAGTAGTTGCTTTACATACATATAAGTTAAGAAAGGTGGGTAAAGACTATGCATAAAAATAAGAATATTATTTCTCTAATAGATCAAAACAGAGCAATACTACTGCTTGTTTTATTAACTTGTTTTTCAGCAATATTTGCTCCTAATTTTTCTAATAGAATGAATTTGTCCACTATATTAATATCTGGATGTATGTTAGCTATTATTTCTGTAGGATTTACACTGGTATTTATTCTGGCACAGATAGATCTGTCTATTGGAGCTACAGCTCAATTTTGTGGTATGTTGTGTGTTGGGTTGCAACCTGAATTAGGTTGGACGCTAAGCCTGATTATAGCTATTATAGCCGGTGCTTTAATAGGATTATTTAATGGAATCGTAGTTGTGAAATTCAAAATACACTCTTTTATTGCCACAATAGGTACTATGACAATAATTAGAGGAGTATTGCACCTGTACAGTGATGGAGGAACAAAGAGTATAGATAATTATTCATTAGGTGAATTCTTAGAGACGGGACAATTTCCAATCTGGTTCATTATTATAGTTATTGCAGCTATCATTCTATTTGTTGTATTAAGTAGACCTAACATTAAAACAATAAAAGGAATAACTACCATAGTAGTTCCAGCAGTTTTTATTATCTTATGGCTAACAACAAAACTGTTTTCACCAATTGTAATTATAACTTTTATTATCATTTCATTAGGAATATTTTTTGTTGACCATACTAGATTTGGAAAAGGATTCTATGTAGTTGGAGGTAATCCTGAAACTGCTTGGTTAGCAGGAATCAACAAAGATATGTACATAATATTAGGATTCGTAATATGTGGAATTACTGCTTCATTAGCAGGTTCAATATTTGCAATGAGGTTAAGCTCCATGACTGCTAGATTCATATTCGCTCAAAAAGCTCTGATGACATCACTTGCCGCAGTTATAATTGGTGGTACTCAATTGACTGGTGGAAAAGGAAGTATACTCAAAAGTTATTTCGGAGTATTAATGTTCCAAGTACTATTTAACATGATAGGTTGTTTTGGTCTTGGATTTGAAATACAAATATTCATTAATGGTCTAATCCTTGCAGTAGTCGTTTTCTATGAAGCTTATACAAATTATAGGTATGAACTGTTAAAAGGACAGAGACCTGAATTATTGAAGGAAGCACAGAGTATACGGCAATAGGTAATAAAATTATAAATACTAGGAGGGTTTCATTATGTTTAAAAAGTGTTTTAGTGTTATTTTAGTTATGAGTTTACTAGTTACTTTGTTTGTAGGGTGTGGTTCTAAGGAAAAGGTAGAGAAGTCAGATAGTGATAAGGCTTCGGTAGGTGATAAGTCTAGTGGGCAATCCAACTTGGAAAAATCTAAGGAGATAGACGTATTTTCCATAATAGGTAGTGATGGTCAACCTTTGATTCTGCCAACTGAGAAAAAAGAAGTACCTGATCGCCCAGAAGACCCAAAAGCTTTGGCTGAAGAAGATGCAGGACATTGGTGGGATATTGAATATGCTGGATGGACTACAGTAAAAGAGAATTTACCAAAGTCACCAGCAGATGGTGCTGTAGGTAAAAAAGTTGTTCTTCTAAAGGCAGGAGACCATCCATATTGGACAGCATATGTTAATGGTTTTACTCAGATAGCAGAAGCTTATGATATTGAAGTCAAGATACTTAATGGTAACTGGAATATGGATCTACAATCTCAACAAGTAGACCAAGCAATTAATGAAAAACCTGATGCGGTTATATTTGCACCTGTTGATGCTACAGCTTGTGCACCACTCATGAGAAAAATCAATCAAGCAGGTATACCAATAATTGCTTCCAACACAATACCAGCAGAAGCAGCTATGAAATATTGTACAGCATGGACTGGACCAGATGATTGGGGTCAATTCAGAATGTTGGCAAGATATTTTGCTGATGAAATGGATAAAGAAGGGGGATATGCCGTAGTAAGACATATGCCTGGTTCATCACCATATTTTGCTAGAACATTTGCACCAATAACTGAATTAATGGACTATGCTCCAGATATGAACCTATTAGCTATGGATACTGCTAATCTAGAAGCAGAAGCAACAATGCAACTTGTATCTGATTGGATCACTAAATATGGAGATAAATTAAAAGGATTAATCCTTGCTGGTGATGGATTCAGCATGACAGGTACTGAAGAAGCTCTTAAAAATGCTGGAAGAGAAGATATTGTAGTAGTTGCAGCAGGTAATAGTAAAACTGGTATGGATTCAGTAAAAAATGGAGTAAGTGCAGGTATCACATATCAATCAGCAGAAGGTGATGGAGCCATAGCATTATTTACAGCAGTTAGATATTTCAACGGAGAAGATATTGATCCAGTAGCTTATTTACCAAGACATATTATTACAGCAGATGATGTAGATAATTACATGCCAGCTCAATGGTAGAAATCTAAGATGATGGGGCTGTCTTACTATTCTGAAGGTGAGGTAGCCCCTTATATCTAAATTAAAAAAGGGGATGCGAGATTGTGGAGAAAAATGATGTTGTTCTTAATAAGTTGAATAGAATCAAATATGCAGCAAAGTTCAATAACAAATGTGATAGAATTCCAGTTGGTGAATTTTTTTGGACAGGATTCAAAAGTAAATGTATAGAGAAATGGGGAGAAGATTTTGATCCATATTTATTTTTTGATTTAGATTATATTCCTATCACTCCTAACATGGACCCTCATATTAAATCATTTGAGGTAATTGAACAAAATGGTGAGGATATATATATAAGAACTGGTTTCGAAGCTATTATCCATAGATCAGGAGATATTGTAATGCCACATTACGACAGCTTTTCCATAAAAGAACCAGAAGAAATGGCTGAATTCACTTTTGATGATCCTACGGATAAAAGAAGATTCAATAATGCTTCAGATGACCAGATAAATGGTGTAGGAGATATATTATTAAGAAACATACCTGCTTGGTCTGAACGTGTAGATGCTTATGTAGATAAATTACCTGTATTTGGTTCTGTTTGTGAAGGTTATGAGTATGTGTGGCGAATTGTTGGAACAGAAAATTCTTTGATGTGGATGTTGGCTGAGCCAGAATTATTTGAAGCTTTCATGAAACGAGTAGGGAGTTTCTTGGTTGATTTTACAAAAGCTCAGATAAAAGAAGGAAAGGGAAGACTTTCTGGAATGATAATATGGGGAGATGTTGCCTATCGTAATGGCATGTTGTTCAGTCCAGAAGCGTGGAGAAAATATTTTAAACCTATTACCAAAAAACTAATTGAAATATGTCATGCTAATGATTTACCAGTCATCTATCATGGATGTGGTAATGCTTCTGCTATCTATAATGACATGATTGAATTAGGGTTGGACTTTTATAATCCTCTTGAAGCAAAAGCTGATCTTGATGTTGTTGAATTAGAAAAAGAATATAGAGGTAGGTTAGGTTTTTGTGGAAATATAGATATGAGAATATTTGAAAAAAATAATCTTGATGAGATTAAACGTGAAGTTCTATATAAAATGCAAGCGGCTGAAACAGGTGGATGGATTTTTCAATCTGACCATTCAATAAGTAATGATGTTGAGCCAGAAAGTTATTATCATGCACTTGAAGTAGTTAGAGAATATGGCGAGTATCCACTGGATCTAGACAAGATAAAAACTGAAATAGCTAGGTTAGCTGAAAAGATCAATAGCAATTAAACAGGAAGGTCGGTAATATGAAGAGATATGGTTCAGTAATAAAAGTTAAATCAGATAAATTGGATGAATATAAAAAGCTTCATGCAGATGTTTGGCCAGATGTATTGAAGATGATAAAAGAATGTAATATAGTTAATTATTCTATTTACTATAAAGACGGATACTTATTCAGCTATTATGAATATAGTGGGAATAAGTATGAAGAAGATATGGCAAAAATGGCAGCTGATCCTATTACACAAAAATGGTGGGAGATCTGTAAACCTTGCCAAGAACCTTTGACCACAAGGAAAAAAGGAGAATGGTGGGCTGATATGGAGGAAGTATTCCATCAAAATTAATATTGGGAGGTATTATGAAAATGACTTCTAGAGAGAGAATATTAGCTGCAATCAATCATAAACAACCAGACAAAGTACCAATTGATCTAGGGGCAACACCTAGCTCTAATATTTCTGCTATTGCATACAATAATTTGAAAAAGAAATTAGATATAAAAAAGGGTCATACAAGAGTATATGACGTTGTACAACAGGTGGTTGTTCCAGAAGACCAAATTCTTGATAGATTCTCAGTAGATGTCGTTGATTTAGGAAGAGTCTACAATAATAAAGATGAAGATTGGTATGATTACACACTAGCTGATGGTTCAACAGCACAATATCCTAAGTGGTTTCAACCTAAGAAAGAGGTTAATGGTAGTTATACAGCATATCACTCAGATGGGACACTAATTGCAAAGATGCCTCAAGGAGCAACTTTTTTTGATCAGACCATCTTCCCCTATATTGATGGATATCCAAATGATTATAAGGATATAGATAAGGCAATGGATAAGGTTCTATGGTCTTATCTAGTCCATAGTCCATGGGATCATGCTGGTGAGCCGGATTTTTGGATTAATCTAAGAAAAAAAGCAATAGAACTACGTAATTCTACTGACAAAGCCATAATGATAGTATGTGGTTGTAATCTATTGGAATGGGGAACTTTTCTAAGACGTATGGATAATTTTTTGATGGATTGTTATATAGATCAAGTAAATGTTGAAAAATTATTGGATAAACTATTGGAAATACATCTTAATACACTAGAAAAAGTGTGTGAGTCTGTTGGAGATATAGTAGATATATTACGTTTTGGAGATGATTTAGGTATGGATAGTGGACCATTAATAGGACCAGATGTCTATAGAAAGTTATTCAAACCTAGACATACCATGTTGTGTGATTATGTACATAAACATAGTAATATGAAAACATTTCTACATTCATGTGGTTCCATATATTCTCTTCTACCAGATTTGATTGAAGCTGGATATGATGTAATTAATCCAGTACAGACTACCGCTAATGGGATGGACCCTGCTATACTTAAAACAGAATTTGGCAAAGATATAACCTTTTGGGGTGGCGGTTGTAATACAAGATGGGTACTAAATAGAGGAACTACAGAAGAAGTTAGAGAACATGTACTTAGTAATCTAGAAATATTTTCACCAGATGGTGGATTTGTCTTTAATCAAGAGCATAATATTATGCCAGATGTGCCTGCTGAAAATATTATTGCGATGTATAATGCAGTCAAGGAATTCAACGGTGATAAATAAGTAATATAATATTGGGAGAGCTGTTTCATATCCATTTTATTATGGTTATATTGAAATAGCTCTTTTTATTATATACACTTTCTTGTGTATATTTTATTGGTCGAATAATGAAGGGTTTTGGAAATAAAGGGTAATTCTTGACAAAAAATTCTAGTTACTTTAATATATATCTGTAATTAATAAAAATTATTTGGATAAATATATAAATTAGTAAGTTTTAAACAAACGAATATGTACTAAAAGATATATTGTGTCTAAAAATTACAAAAAGATAAGGGGTGACTTATGAAATTTCGTGCAAAAATTATTCTAAGTATTATTTCTATTACAGCTATAATTTCAATAGTAACATCAATCATATACTATAAAAAAACTTCTGCCGCTATAGAAAAAAATTATAGGAACACTATATCAGAAAATATTAATAATAAAGTTTCGGAATTTGATAATATTATGAGAAAAATGTATTATGCATCTGTAGAAGCCAGCTGTGATTTAGGATTGATAGAATTGATTAGAGAACAATATGGGGGAGAAGATAGGCTTCTTGCAATGAATATATTATTGAACAACTATAAGATGTCTAGTGAAAATATTGATTCCGTATATGTATATTTACCGAAAGCTAAGAGAGTAGTTAAATCTCAAGAGTATAAAGCAGTTATAGACATTAATGAAATAAAAGACTATAAATGGTTAGATAATATTAATAATTTCAAACAAAATTTTAGTCCAATCTACATAGAAGATGATATTGGTTCTGTTAATAAATTTCTATTTACATATTCAAAGCCTATCAAAGATCCAGATACAAATGAAATAATAGGCGAAATTGCTTTTAATATGGATGAGCGAATCGTTTATTTTTCATGTCTTGATAGTATCAATAGTTCTCTTAACATTACCACAGAAATACTAAATAGTGATAATGTTGTTGTTTCCAGCAAATTATTATCGAAGCTGGGGAAAGAGATTTGTTATCCTTCAGACAATGGAAGACATTCACAAAGAATCATTGCACCATTTACAGGTTATAGTTTCATTAGTGATTTGGATGTACAAGCATTAACTAAAGATATTGCGAATGTAAGGAATTATATAATTATAGCGGCAGTTATTACAATGATCATTTCTATTGGATTAGCATTTTTCATGTCCAATAGATTATATGTTCCTGTGAGAAATTTGAAGATTGCTATGAGAAAACTTAGCGAAGGAGACCTAACTGCAAGAGCTACAGTAAGTGGTAATGATGAGATTACAATATTAAGCAGTAGATTCAACAATATGGCTAATAAAATGGAAAAACTTATTGATGAACTTGTCACCGAAAAACTACTTAAGAGAGAAGCAGAACTAGAAGCTCTACAATATCAGATTACGCCTCATTTCATGTACAATACACTTAACTCCATTAAATGTGCTGCTTTTTTACAGGAGTCGTATGAGATAGTTGATTTATTAGATGCATTTATAGAATTACTGCAATCAACTATAAGTAAGAAAGGTGCTTTTATCACTCTTGAAGATGAATTGAATCTTGTAAGCAATTATGTATTATTACAACTTTTTAGGTATAAGGATAGTTTTACTGTTCAGTATAAAATTGATTCTGATGTAAAAAACTTATATGTTCCAAGACTTATATTACAGCCATTAGTGGAGAATAGTATTTATCACGGTCTTGATACTAAAACAGATAAGAACAAAATTATCATCTGTGCAACAAGGACCAAAGATGAATTGGTACTCAGTGTTGAAGATAATGGAAAAGGTATGACAGAAGAAGAGAAAAACAATATATTCAAACGAAAAAAAGGAAAGAATGAAAAATTTAATTGCATTGGTATTAGCAATATAAAAGAAAGAATTAATCTATATTACGGAGATTATGGGAGTATGTCTTACTTAAGCAAAATAGAAGAAGGAACAAAAGTTATGATAATCATTCCAGCCACGAAGACAAAAGAGCAATACATCATAAGAGAGGAGGAAAAATCATAAAAAAACTAGCATTTATCATCTTACTACTATTATTATGCGGATGTAATTCCCATGTGAACAATAAAAATTATCTAGAAGATAGTTATAAGGACAAGTATAAGATTGGAGTAGTATTGAAGGCAATGGATAGTGAATATTGTTTGTCTTTAAAGTCAGGTATAGAGAAAGTTGCTGATGAATTAGACGTAGATGTTCTAATTGTTCATCCACAAACAGAAAAGGATGTAAGCCAGCAAAGTATTTTAATTAATGATATGTTAAATAGCGATGTGGATGCAATAATAGTTGTTCCTTGTGATTCATTCAATACAGAATATATGAATGTTGCCAAGGAGAAAAATATACCTGTGTTTTCAATGGACACAGATATTTATGAAGAAGATGAGATATACATAGGTTCTAACAACATAAAGATAGGAGAGATCGCTGGTGAATATATGAATGAATTATTGGATAATGAAGGATCTGTAGCAATTCTGACAGGGACATTAATCCAATCACCTCATATAGAAAGACTTAAAGGATTCAAAGATTATATTGAGTCTAAGACGAATATAGAAATTGTTTATGAAAAGGAAGCTTATTGTAGTTTCTTGGACTCTGTACAAAAAACAAAAGAAATACTTGATAAATATCCTAATATCGATGGTATTTTTTGTACGAATGCAACTATGACATTAGGTGTTATGGATAGACTGGAATTTCTTGAACTGGACAAACCTATATCAATTATTGGAGTGGATACTCAAACAGATAGTATCAGAAAAATAATAGATGGTAAAATAACTGCTATGGTTTCGCAAAATGGGTATGATATTGCTAATGAAACAATGCATATAGTAGTGAAATATCTAGATGGAAAAGAAATAGAAAGCAATATTTATATAGAGAGTGAGTTAATTACCAATGAAAATGCCAAAAAATATTTGAAAATAAACAATTAGAAGAAGGTGAAGAGTATGATTAGAACATTGATTGTAGATGATGATTATTTAGTTCGTATGTTTTTACTAGCTGTAACAGATTGGGAAAAAGAAGGATTCTTGATTGTTGATAATGTTCAAGATGGAGAACAGGCACTAGAAAAGATAGAACTCCTTAAACCGGAATTGGTTATAACGGATATCAGTATGCCGGTTATGGATGGTATTTCATTGATAAAGGAGATAAAAAAGAGGCAAATACAATGTAAAATCATAGTACTAAGTTGTCATGACGATTTTGATTATGTAAAAGAAGCTTTGAAACATGGGGCAGATGATTATATTTTAAAGAATGCTTTTAATAAGAAAAACATAGATAATATACTTAATACTCTAAGAACAAAAGTAGACGAAGGAAGAGAAGAAGCCAAAGAAAAAAAGAAATTGTTACATTTAGCTGATCTAGGAAGTAATGAACTTAAAAAGAAGTTTTTATATAATGTAAGTAAGAATAAATATGATTATAATCAATTGAAACAAAAATGTATAAATAATGATCTTAATTTATCTCTGCTTAAGACAGCAGTCATAGAAATCAAGATATTAAAAACTTATGAGCCAAATAATAAAAATGATCAGCAAAAACAAATATCCATATTTAATGATTTAGTTGGTATGAGCCAAAATATAATAGACAAAAGTTACAAGTATGAAATAATAGCTACGAAAGACTATAATTATACAATTATCGTAGATGCAACATCTATTTCAAGTCATTTAATATTGAATGAGATAGCTGGTAAGTTCCATAAATTCATAGAAGAGAAATATGAGCTTTCATCTGTTATAGGTGTGAGCGATATTTGTATTGGTAAAGAAAGTCTGAAAAATGCATATAATCATGCACAGAAAGCTTTAGAAAGAAGCTTCTATAACAAAGATAAGATATTGTATCATGAGCTGATAAATATTATACATAAGGAAAAAACTTTCAATAGATTTTATGATGATATCAAAAAATTATTGATAACAGCTGATATCGAAGAAATAATGGAACGTTCAAAAGAGCAGATAAAATATTTTGAAAGAGAATATATCAATTCAGCAGTTGTTATAGATTGGATGAAAGAGATGGATAGAATACTTCAGATTGATAGGGAGCCCCAGATATATGAACATATAACATCAATTGAACAAGTAAAAAGAATGATAGATAATTACAGGGAACATATTCATTATTATCCTAATATCCCTACCAAAATTACCAATATCACAGTAGCCAAAGCTATAGAATATATGAATAATAATTATGAGAAGACCATTTCTCTTACTAGTGTTGCAGAACAATTGGATGTTAATTCAACCTACTTGAGTCGTATATTCAAAAATGAAACTAAGATGAATTTTACAGATTACTTAGCTGCGATTCGTATTGACAATGCAAAAAGTCTACTGAGTAGTACTAATAAAAAGATTAAAGATATAGCTAAGTTATGTGGATTTTATGACTATAGATACTTCTGTAAAATATTCAAGAAAATTGTTGGACTTAGTCCTTTATGTTATAGAAAATATGTTGATTAATTGTAAGCAAGATATTACACATAAATCATAATTTTACACATTTTAAAAGGTTGCATAGGAATTAAAAATTAATATCAAAGTATTACACGTAAATAAAACAGTATATTATCTTGAAAATGCATGTCTATTAAGGACGTGCATTTTATTTTACAATTATATATGAAGAAACTTATTAAAACATATTTAGAAACTCATATAACATCATATCTAAATACGTTAATAATCAAATAAGGAGAGATAGAAAATGAAGAGATTTTTGGCATTATTATTTACATGTATTCTAACAGGCTCATTGTTTGTTGGTTGTGGGGGAAAAACAACTACTACAAATAATGGTGGAGATGATGGCAGTGGGGAAAATGAAAAGATTAAGATTGGTTTAACAATGTCATCTCGTGACCAATTCCTTTCTACTTTGGAAACAGCTGTAAAAGATGCAGCTAAAAAACAAAGTGATGCAGAGATAATAGCTTTTGATGCAGAGAATGATATTCAGAAACAGTTATCACATATTAGTAGCTTTGTATCACAAGAATGTGGTGCAATCATTGTTAATCTAGTTAACACAGATACAACTGAAGAAATATTGAAGGCAGCTGGAGATGTACCTGTTGTATTTGTTAATAGATTACCTAACCAACCTATCCTTGATGATGCGGAGAAATCTTCATTTGTAGGTTCTGATGAATATGAAGCAGGTCAGTTACAAGCACAATTTCTAACTGAATACTTTAAAGATAAAAGTAATAAAGAAATCAACTATGTATTATTTATGGGAACACTTGGATTGCAACATACAAATGCACGTACGAAAGCGGTAAAAGAAACTCTCGAAGAAAATGGATTCACTCTTGTTAAACAATTTGAAGATACTGCGGAATTTGATCGTGCAAAAGCTATGGAAAAAATGCAACAATTCATTGGAACAGGAAAACCTATTGATGTTGTTATCGGTAATAATGATGAAATGGCTCTAGGTGCTATAGAAGCATTGAAATCAGCGAACAAATTAGAAGTTCCAGTTGTTGGAATTGATGCTACAGCTAATGCTCTAGCTGCTATAGAAGCTGGAGAAATGGCATGTTCTATATTCCAAGATGCTAGTGGACAAGGTTCAGGAGCATTTGATTTTGCATATAAAATGGCAAATGGTGAAAAAGTTGAAAAATATGGATGGATTCCTTTCCAAATTGTATCCCAAGATAATCTAGCGGATTTTGTAGAATAAGTATAGTAATAAAAGGCTGGGGCTAAAATCCTCAGCTTTTAACTATAAATGTAATAAATATGGAGGAGGAACTTTAATGAGTAAGTATATATTAGAAATGATTGATGTCGTTAAAGTATTTCCTGGAGTTAAAGCGTTAAAAGGTGTTGATTTTAGAGTTAGACCTGGAACTGTGCATGCATTAATGGGAGAGAATGGTGCAGGAAAATCAACGTTGATGAAATGCTTGATAGGTATTTTTCAAATGACTTCTGGAAAGATTGTTCTAAAGGGGAATGAAATAAATATTAAAAATACATTATCTGCACAGAAACAAGGAATATCTATGATTCATCAAGAGCTTAATGTAGTGACAGCGAGAAGTGTTGCTGAGAATATATGGCTTGGTAGAGAACCCTTGAAAAATAAAATTATGATTGATCATAAAA
The DNA here is from genome assembly GCF_054408565.1 of Vallitalea sediminicola. Classification (NCBI taxonomy): domain Bacteria; kingdom Bacillati; phylum Bacillota; class Clostridia; order Lachnospirales; family Vallitaleaceae; genus Vallitalea; species Vallitalea sediminicola. The sequence continues at coordinate 67,764 of NZ_BTPT01000019.1, read as the reverse complement.
AGATGAGACAAGATACATTGGAATTATTAGATAAATTACATATGGATATTGATCCAGATGAATTGATGAGCAATCTGACAGTGGCTAAGATGCAAATGGTTGAAATAGCAAAAGCTGTGTCATTCAATGCGGATATCGTTATTATGGATGAACCTACATCAGCACTAACTACAACAGAAGCTGAACAATTATTTAAGATAATAAATAATCTAAAGGCTAAGGGTGTAACTATAATCTATATTTCGCATAAAATGGATGAGATATTTAGAATATGTGATGAGATCACAGTTTTAAGAGATGGTGAGTTTGTCGGTAGTGATCATGCAGACAATCTGGATATAGATAAATTGATTTCATTGATGGTAGGTAGAAATCTCACAGAAATGTTTCCTAAAATAGACTGTGAAATTGGTGAAACGGTATTAAAAGTTGAGAACTTAGCTTCAGGAAATTCATTTCAGAATGTTTCTTTTGAATTGCATAAAGGAGAAATTCTTGGTTTTGCTGGATTGGTTGGTGCTGGAAGAACAGAAATAGTTGAAACCATTTTTGGAATTAGACCTAAGACAGCCGGTCATATTTATATTAATGGTGAAGAAGTGGTAATTAATAATCCATATGATGCACTAAAATATGGTCTTTGTCTATTGACTGAAGATCGTAAAAAAATGGGTATTATTCCTGTTTTGAGTGTTAGAGATAACACTGTTCTATCTAGTTTGGATAATTATTCTAAAGGAATTAAACTCAACCATAAGAAAATCCATGATGATACTGAAGATTATATTAATAAATTGAATGTAAAAACTGCTGATTATGATACCGAAATAAAAAGTCTTAGTGGTGGTAATCAACAGAAGGTTCTTGTTGCAAGAGCATTACTTACCAATCCAGATATACTAATGGTTGATGAACCTACCCGTGGTATTGATGTAGGTGCAAAAGCTGAAATACACACTTTAATAACTAAGCTGGCTGGAGATGGCAAAGCAGTAATAATGATTTCTTCTGAAATGCCAGAAGTATTGGGGATGAGTGATCGTATATTAACAATGCATGAGGGGAAAATGACAGGTATTATTAACCGTGAAGATGCTAATCAAGAAGTAATAATGAAATATGCAACAGATGGTTTTGAAAGAAATGAGGAGGGAAATCATGAATAAGTCATTTGATTATAAAAAATTTGCTAGTAAAAATTCTATATATATTGTTTTAATATTTTTAGTTATTGTTGTAACTATAGCTTCTCCAAAATTTTTGACAGTGGGTAATATAATAAATCTATTTACAACTGAATCTATTAAGGGGTTATTGGCACTAGGTGTAGCTTTTTGTATTCTATCAAAAGGGATTGACCTTTCTCTTGGTTCCATTGTTGCATTATCAGCTGTTGTATCAGCAAGTTTGATTCAGAATCCTACGTATAGTGCACAGATGTTCAAAGGGTTGGATATGCCTATAGGTATTGGATTACCTGTAGCCATAATTGCTGGAATATTAGCCGGAACGATTTTTGGTGTTATCAATGGGTCTCTTATTGCGTATACTAAGATTCCACCATTTATCGCAACGTTAGGTAGTATGGTTATTGTTAGGGGTATTGCAATGCTATACACTAATGCATATCCTGTACCAATGCTTAAAAAAGAATTTAAAACAGTGGGACAGGGAAATATTCTAGGTATTCCTAATCTGTTGATTATACTTATTATATTTGCCATAATAGCTTGGTTTTTACTTAATCATACGAAATTCGGTAAGAATGTCTATGCTATCGGAGGCAATGATGTAGCTGCTAGGGTTGCAGGGATAAAAGTAAAGAAAAATATTATTCTAGTTTATACATGGTCTTCATTTTGTGCTGCTGTAGCTGGGGTTTTATTAGCATCAAGGACAGGTTCAGGTATTGCAACTCTAGGATTGAATTATGAGTTGGATGCCATAGCTGCTGCAACTATTGGAGGAGTAAGCCATAATGGTGGTGTTGGACGTATAGGCGGTGTCATCGCTGGTATCTTAATACTTGGAGTAGTTAATAATGGCTTATTGCTATTAGGGGTTTCTCCTTATATACAACAGATTGTAAAAGGTTTAATTATTGTCGGAGCTGTAGTATTTGATATGAGAAAAAATACAAAGACCGCATAACTATAAATATTCATTAATTTCAAGAGGAGGACATTAAAAATGAAAATATGTTTTAATCAGGCAACAACTATGAAATATTCAACTTTAGAGAAAGATTTAATTTATTGTGAGAAATATGGATATGACCTAATTGAAATTAGATTAGATAAACTTAAGGATTATCTTACTAGAAATACTATTGAAGATTTAGCTGACTTCTTCAAAGAAAACAAGATTAAGCCTTTTGCATTCAATGCTCTAGAATTCATAACTTTTAGAGATGAAGAGGGATACCAAGAGATACTGAATAATCTTAAGTTTCTATGTGAAATGGGTAACATAATCAATTGTAAAAAAATCGTTGTTGTACCTACATTTGATGTTGGGGATTATACTAGAGAACAGATAAAGATAGAAACTGTCAATAAGATAACTGAGTTAGCTATGATAGCCAAGGATTATAATGTGAAATTGGCGTTTGAGTTTGTAGGTTATCCTAACTGTTCGGTTAATAGATTTGAACAAGCATATGATATAGTGAAAACGGTTGATCTTGATAACGTAGGTCTTGTACTTGATTGTTTCCATTTTCATGCTATGGGATCTCATATTAATGATTTAAAAGCCGCAGATGGAAATAAGATATTTATTTTCCATATTGATGATAGTGAAGATCTACCAATAGGTGCTGCTCGTGATGATAAACGTCTATGGCCTGGAGATGGAGTAATCAATCTTGATGAGATACTAGCTGTTCTAAAAGTCATCGGCTATGATGAAATGGTTTCAGTTGAGTTGTTTAGACCAGAGTATTGGAATATGGACATAGAAGAAACAATTAAGATAGGAAAAGAGAAAACAGCTAAAGTTGTATCTAAATTCTTTTATATTGAATAAGGAGGGTTTTAGTTATGGTTAAAATAGGTATTATTGGGATAGGTAGAATAGGTAAATTACATACAGAGAATATATGCTATAATGTTCCACGTGGGGAAGTAGTAGCAATCGCAGATATATACATGACAGATAAAACTATAAAGTGGGCTGAAGGGTTAGGTATAACAAGATGCTATAAGGATTATAGAAAAATACTTCAAGATAAAGACATAGATGGGGTACTTATTTGTTCCTCAACCAATACACATGCTCCTATTTCACTAGAAGCAATAGAAGCTTCTAAGCATGTTTTTTGTGAAAAGCCAGTTGATTTGGAGATTGATAAGATTATGGAAGTCATTAATGCTCTAGAGGATAAAAACTTGAAATATCAAGTAGGATTCAACAGACGTTTTGACCATAATTTTAAAGCTGTCAGAGATGCAGTTAATGTGGGAAGAATAGGAGATCCTCATATCATGAAAATTACATCTAGAGATCCAGCCCCACCACCAATTGATTATGTCAAGGTGTCAGGAGGATTATTCCTTGATATGACTATTCATGATTTTGATATGGCTAGATATTTAGTCAATAGTGATGTAGAGGAGGTCTATGTACAGGGAGATGTTCTTATTGATGAAGAGATTGGTAAAGCAGGAGATGTAGATACAGCTTTAATTTCTATGAGAATGGAAAATGGTACTCTAGCTGTTATAGATAATTCAAGAAAAGCAGTTTATGGTTATGATCAAAGAGCTGAGGTGTTTGGTTCTAAGGGAATGGTATCTACATCAAATGATAAACCATCAACAGCTATGATAAGTAATGAACAAGGTATTATAGGTGAAAAACCACTATATTTCTTTTTGGAAAGATATATGGATTCTTTTAGAGAAGAGATGAACTGTTTTATAAATGCAATCGTAAATGATGAGCCTGTACCAGTTGGAGTCTATGATGGACTTAAAAGCGTTATGATAGGCATGGCTGCTAAGAAGTCTTTGAAAGAAGGTCGACCAGTCAAGATATCTGAGATCAAAATTTAATTATTAATAATGGGCTGGGGCATTAAAAAATATAATGCTACAGCCCAATCATATATTTAACTATTTTTCTTTCAATAAACAATATTGAGCAATATTAATTGCTGCTTCTCTTGGTAAAAGCCTATTAAGTTGCCTTAATATATTATTCTTGATACCTACTACTTTGAACAACTTATTTTTCATCAAAGCATTATAACCTGCTGTTGCAACTCTTTTAGCAGAAAGCATGGATTGGAATATACGTGCTTTGCCTGAACCTTTTGCATAATCAGTAAAATTAGTATCAGTAGGACCAGGACACAGAGCAGTGACTCTTAAACCGTAAGGTTTAAATTCATTATGAATTGCCTCAGTAAAATGTAATATATAGGCTTTTGATGCAAAGTATACAGCCATATATGGGCCACCTTGGAAAGCGCTGGTTGAAGAAATGTTCAATATTCTTCCGTGCCTTCTCTTAGCCATATCTTGTGAAAATAGTTTTGTCATATGGGTAACCGCTCTTATATTGAGCTCTATTAAATCCAACTCTTTTTCTAGATTTGTCTCTATGAATGGACCATAAGTTCCAAAACCGGCATTATTGACTAAGATATCTACTTGGATTTTTTTGTCAGTTATAATTTTATATACTTCGTCAACAGCATTTCTTTTAGTCAGATCTCTTTGAATTAGACTAACTGGAACTTTGTAACTTTTTTTAATTATATTTCTAGCTTCATAAAGTGCAAGGATATCTGTAGCTACTAATATTAATGGATAATTATTTTTTGCAAATAATTTAGCTAATTCCAGTCCTATTCCTTTATTTCCGCCAGTTATTAATACATAACCTTTTTTCATATCATCACCTTATTTCAAAATATAATTATAGTTTTTGTATTTATTTTTTATTTATGCGAAACATAAACATTAACCTATATAGAAAATTTTGGCTTTTATAATTATAAATAGCTCAACTTTTCCACCTTTAATTTAATGCAGGTAAATTAAGGGTTATAGGTTTGGTTTGCAGAATAAAAAGATAGAAGAAACACCTATATTTTTATTCTGCAAAGCCTTTTAATTAGCTTACCTGCATAGAATATTGAAGTGGGAAAGTTGAGTAAATAGTATATAAGTTGAATTAAAAGTAGTTATATTCTATATATTTTTATGGTATAATTTTCAGTGATATGTAAAATTTTGCTTAAAAGAATTAGATAACAAGAAAGGATAACATAATGGAACTAATATCTAAAGTAATGCCTATACTTATTTTATTTTTTATAGGTTTTCTTATCAGAAAAACAGATTTTCTTAGTAAAGAAACTATTGATGGTATTAAAAAGATAGTTATTGATATGGCTCTTCCAGCTGTTTTGTTTATTGCATTTGTCAATATAGAGCTTAAAAAGGAATATGTAGGATTAATTTTTTCAATAATGTTCTTGTGTATTTTAATGTTATTTATTGGATTTCTACTCAATAAGATTCCTAAAATAAGTAATCCTGTTTTGCCTTTTATCATGTCTGGGTTTACCTTCGGACTATTAGGGATTCCTCTATATGTTACTGTATTTGGTGAAGCTAATTTACCTTCTATGGCAATTATGGGTATTGGACATGAGTTTTTTATTTGGATTATATATATATCAGCGGTAAAGGTAGTATTCAGTAATGAAAAATTGAGCCTAGAAACATTAAAGGGTTTTTTGACTTCGCCATTGATCATAGCTCTTGTTTTAGGTATTACTATTAATCTGTTAGGGATATCAAACCTATTGTTTGAACAGCCTGTACTCAATGGATTGTATGTTACATTAGAATATTTTAGCCAGGTAGCTACACCACTTATTCTTATAGTGATTGGTTATGGATTATCTTTTGATAAACAATATACCAAGCCTACAATTATTTACGTAATAATGCGTTATGTAATTATGTTATCAGTGGGTTATTTAATAAAATTTCTCATAATTGATAAATTCATGGTTTTTGATAAGTACCTTGAATATGGGTATTTTACACTGCTTATATTACCACCTCCATTTTCACTTTCGATTTTTGTGGGAAGATATGGTGATGAAAAGAATGCTAAGCTTGTGAATAATATTACAGTAGCTACGACTTGTGTATGTGTAATAACTTATATAGTGTATGTTTTTATTGCTATATAGTAGAATGATTTTGAATAATACAAATATAAATAGATTGGAAGATGATTATGTCAGAGATAGTAAAAGCAATAATAGATGATAAAGATGAGATTATGAAACTTGTAAGTGATTGTGTTAATAATATGAGAGCACAAAATATATTTCAATGGAATGAAAATTATCCTAATGAAGAAGTAATTTTAGAAGATATAGCAGATGGTAACCTCTATGTAATGAAGGATGAAAATAGGTTTTTAGGTATAATAACCCTTAATGAAGAACAAGATGAGGAATACAAGACTGTTGACTGGAAGAGTGAATCAACAGGTATACTTGTTGTACATAGGTTAGCGGTCAGTCCTTTGGGACAAGGAAAAGGTATAGGAAAGAGTTTCATGAGTTTCGCTGAAGACCTGGTTAGACAAAAAAACTATAAAACAATTAGATTGGATACTTACAGTGGTAACCCTATTGCTCTTTCATTTTATGATAGATTAGGATATGAAAAAGTCGGAGAAGTATATTTTCCAGGGAGAGATTTAGCTTTTTATTGTTACGAGAAGATATTTCAGTAATCAGTGAATGTTCAATATAACAATGTAAGGGGGAATATTATGGAGGATGAGAAAAATTTTAGTAAGGCTTATTTGTCTAATCTGAATGTTAATCTAATTATTGCAGATTATATCCATTGTGATGATACATGGAAAGAAAAAAGCTATATTCCCTACTTTAACAAATTATATTATATATGTGAGGGAGATGGATGGGTAGAGACCTGTGATAAGAGTTTATTTCCTAAAAAAGGAGATTTGGTTATAATACCAGCCAATCAACCACATGCTTTTTCATATATCAACAATAACTTTTATAAAAAATATTGGTGCCATTTTACTGCAACTATTGGCGATAAGAATCTTTTTGATATATTTGATTTTCCTAACATAATTAACATTAAAGAAGATAAGGACTATTTTACTGATTTATTCGAGCAATTGGTTATTCTTGATAGAAAGAATGATATATCTTCTATACTAAAAGCAAAAGGAGTGCTGTTGGAGATTATCGCATATTTTTTGGAGAAGATTAATGTAAAAGAATTACATATGTACAAATCTCCATCATTAGAAAAATTAGAATTGATTTTATCATATATTGAAAAACATTTGGGAGAATCTATTACTGTTGAGCAGTTGGCAGAAATTGCTCATCTTCAAGTTAATTATTTCATCAAGTTTTTTCGTTTGCACTTTGGAAACACGCCAATGAATTATGTGAAAAGACAAAGGTTAGAGAAGGCTAAACAATATTTATTGAATTCGGATCTATCCATTTCTGAGATTGGACAAAAAGTGGGTTATACAGAAGTTAGTCATTTTTCTAATCAATTCAAGAATTATACAGGAATAACTGCTTCTGTCTATAGGAAGCAACGGTAGATTCAAGATATAAAGGGGAGAGTATTTTGAAAATCTTAAGAAGAGTAATAATTGTTATATGTATGATATTTATATTATCTGATAGTACAATATTATTACCTGACTCAAAAGGTAAATATAGCGATGAAGCTATTATATATGATATTAATAAAAATATGTTAATTGATAATGATAAGTTTATTGTTGAGAGATTGATACTTGATGATGGCATAACCTATATGGAATACAAGTTGATAAGAAACGAACAAGGCTGGTCTTTTAATAATGGAGCACTTGAAATAAGAAATCAAGAGAATGAAATTTTTAAATATAGAGGAGGTTGGAGTTCTGGCAAATTATGGGGAGAACAAGGAGTACTGGAATTTTCAAAAATTAAAATTACGGATAATATTATTATAAAATATGAACAATACGATAGGTTAGTTGAGATGACTGTAGATGTAAGTAAAGAAGGTGACAATAGTTGAAAAAATTGATAGGAATATTTGAATGGATTTTATGTGTAGTTTTGATAGTAGTTTGTTTCAAACTTTCTTCTTTATCATATTTATCACTATCGCCATTGAAAGCACATGAAAAATCTGAAAGAACATATCATTATGGACCTTCAAAAGTTATTGAAACAGTTGATACAGATTTTGGTAAAATATATTTATGTAGATATAAAGATTGGATATCTGCCAATACAGTAAATAAAAAATTTTTGTTTTGGTCATCGGGAGATCAAGTAAGTGGTAGTAAAATTGATTATAATGAAGTTGTTAATTTTACATGGTCCTATTCTGGAAGTGAACCGTATATTAAATTACATGGAATAGTTAATGATGAAAATATAACTTCAATTGAATTAATTAATACAGTTGATGAAGGATTTTATTATCAAAAGAGAGTAAATGGTGAAGCAATGTTTGTTTTTTGTATAGAAGGCGAAGATGCTAATTTGATTATGGATCATAGTGATAATATATTTTTAATAGGAAAGAATGATGATGGTGAAGAAGTTTTTAAACATGATGTTTGGCATACAATAACAGGTGACTGGAATTCTTAAGGATAATACAAAGATTTAGCTAAGCAGACCATTTTGAATGGAAAAAATAGTTATAGTAGATTAATTATACAATATGTTAATATTATTAAAAAACAAGTTAATAATTATAAAGATAGTCCTCCTAAGATTATGTTAGAATTTTATTATCTAAGATATTCAAGGAGGAATTTTTATGGGCAAAATGCCATTTAGACAGATTCATTTAGATTTTCATACAGGAGAGAATATTCCAGGAGTAGGTAGCAGATTTGATAAAAAACAATTTCAGAATGCACTAAAAAAAGGTCATGTAAATTCAATTAATATTTTCGCCAAAGGTCATCATGGCTGGTTATATTATCAAAATGGTGTTAGCGAGTCACATCCATCACTAGAGATGGACTTGTTGGGAAATATGTTAGAGGCTTGTAAAGAAATAGATGTTAAAACTCAGATATATATATCTGCTGGATTGGATGAAATGATGGCAAAAAAGCATCCAGAGTGGTTGTTCAGAAATAAAGACCAAAGTACAACGTGGGTAAAAGATTTTACCGTTGCAGGTTATCATGAATTGTGTATGAATACACCATATCTAGACTATTTATTGAGTCAGGTAGAAGAAGTGGTAAATAGATATGATACAGAAGGAATATTCCTTGATATAGTGGGAACTCGTAAATGCTATTGTCAGACTTGTATGAATCAGTTAATCAGTGAGGGGAAGGACCCTAGAGATGATAAGGCTGTCAGTGAACTAGGAGAAAGAGTATATAAAAATTATCTGCAAAGGATAGAAGAAACCATACATAGTATTAAACCAGATATGAAAATCTTTCATAACAGTGGTCATATGGAAAAAGGAAGAAGAGATTTATTTGGATATTATACACATTTTGAATTAGAATCATTACCTACTGGTGGATGGGGATATGACCATTTTCCATTATCTGCCAGATATGTACAAGGTTTAGGTAAAGAATTCTTAGGTATGACAGGTAAATTTCATACTACATGGGGAGAATTCGGTGGTTTCAAACATCCTAATGCACTTCGCTATGAGGCGGCACTCAACTTAGCCAATGGAGCTAAAATATGTGTTGGAGATCAGATGCATCCTCAAGGAATGCTAGATGAAGTAACATATGGATTAATTGGTGAAGCATATAAAGAGGTTGAAGAAAAAGAGGCTTGGTGTGATGATGTTGAGGCTGTAGCTGATATCGGTTTATTATCTCAAGAATGTATAAGAAGAAAAGATATGGATGACCCTCACGATTTTGTGGGAAGAAGCGATTCAGGAGCTGTAAGAATGCTGTTGGAAGGCAATTATCTATTCAATGTTATAGATATAGAAGAAGATTTTAACAAGTATAAAGTTATAATATTGCCTGATGTGATATTAATAAACTCAGTTCTTGAGAAAAAATTGAAAGATTATATTTCACAGGGTGGACAGATTTTAGCTACTGGGCAATCTGGTTTGGATGAAATGAAACAAAAATTTGCACTTGATCTAGGAGTTGGCTATGAAGGTGAAAATCCTTATAAACCAGACTATTTCATTCCACAATTCAGTTATCAAGGACTTGGAAGTACTTCATTTATTATGTACAGTGATGGAATCAAGATTTCACTAGACAAAGGAGAAGTTCTAGGAGAAAGAGAAGACTCATATTTTAATAGAGACCTATTGCACTTTTCTTCACATTTTCATACACCCAATGAGCCTGGTAAACGTTCTCCAGGAATGGTGAAAAGTGATTCAGGTATCTATATAGCTTGGAAAGTCTTCAGTGATTATGCTACAAAAGGGCATTTAATATTAAAAGATACCGTTAAATATGCTTTGGATCAATTATTAAATGATTCCAAGACATTAATAACCAATCTTAGAGAGCAAGGAATAACAACTCTTCAACATCAAAAAGAGCAAGATAGATTCATAAACCATCTTCTGTATGCAGTACCTGTTAAACGTGGTGAAGGTGTAGAGGTTATTGAAGATATAGTGCCAATATACGATATACAAGTCCAATTACAAATTAATGAAGAAATAAATAAAATATATCTGGCACCACAGATGACAGAAGTTGAATTTAATCAAGAAGGTCATAAAATAACATATACTGTAGGAAAAATAGATTGTCATCAAATGGTTGTTTTAGAATATTAATATTTAATAAATAGATAGAGTATCTTACTAGGTTAATCTAGTAAGATGCTCTATTTTTAACCCTTTTAAATACTGATAATAATACTAAAAACAAAATATATATTATGTTATATTGATAATATTTATATTATGGTGACTATTATTAAAAGATTGTTTTATAGAGTGATTTAATAAAGTATAGTTTTAAAATCAATAGGGTTTTTTATATTATAATTCTATAAAACTATAACTTTTTTAAGAAAATTATAAAAAAAAATTTATTTATAATTAAACGTTTTATAATAGAAAATACAGTAATAATGGGGGTTTTTGTTGAATATTTATCCGAAAAGCATTGAATATAAATTCATAATATTTTAAAGGTAATTTTAATTAAAAAATGTGGTTGTTATTGCAAGCTAATTATGTGATAATATGTATGTGAAAGTGCATATTTCTGACATATGAACCATTTTATTCATGGACAATGAACTGATGATTTTTTCTATTTAATTAAGCTATGACTAATAGCTTTTTATTCATAAAATACTAATGTAAAAGGGGGAAGTTGATGTCTTACGATAATCCACTCCATGTAACATCTGAAATAGGTAAGCTAGTTTCTGTAATTCTTCATAGACCTTCAGCTGAAATAGAAAACTTAACACCAAATATTATGGAAAAACTCTTGTTTGATGAAATTCCGTATCTGAAAGAAGCTATAAGGGAGCACGACTATTTTGCAAGGACTTTAAAAGAACAAGGAGTTGAAGTGCTTTACCTACAAGATTTGGTAGTTGAAGCAATAGAGGATAAGAAGGTTAGAGAAAATCTAATAAAGGACTTTTTAAATGAAGCTAGAATATATGATGAAAGTATGAAATACGCACTGTTAGAGTATTTTGACAATAAAGATGATGGTATGTTAATTAGAAAGATGATGTCAGGAATAAGAAAAAGCGAATTACCTAATATAGCAAAATCTTTATCTTATTTGGTAGATGAGAAATATCCTTTTATACTGGATCCAATGCCAAACCTATACTTTACTAGAGATCCTGCTGCTGCAATCGGGAACGGGATTACTATAAATAAGATGAGAACGTCTACAAGAAACAGAGAAACATTGTTTATGAAATATATAATAGAACATAATCCTAGATTTCGGGATGCTCATATTCCAATATTATATAATCGTGATGAAAAAACATCTCTAGAAGGTGGAGATACACTGATACTTAATAAGAATGTCTTGGCTATAGGTATTTCTGAAAGGTCAGAAGCGCATTCGGTAGAAACACTTGCAAGAAATATTTTTGATTCAGGTCAGAGTTTTCACACAATACTTGCATTCAATATACCTAAAAAGAGAGCATTCATGCACTTAGATACAGTCTTTACAATGATTGATTATAATAAGTTTACTATTCATCATGAAATAGAAGGACCATTAACAGTTTACTCAATAACTAAAGAGAAAGATAATTCTATTAAAGTTACAGAAGAAAAAGCAACATTACAAGAAATATTAAAAAAATATCTTGGATTAACGGATATTACTTTAATACGATGTGCAGGTGGGGATAAAATTGATGGACCAAGAGAGCAATGGAATGATGGTTCTAATACTCTAGCAATAGCTCCTGGTGAGGTTGTAGTTTATTCCAGAAATTATGTAACAAATAGGATACTTAATGAGAACGGTGTTAAGACACACGTTATTCACAGTTCAGAGTTATCAAGGGGCAGAGGCGGTCCAAGATGTATGAGTATGCCAATTATAAGAGAAGATATTTAATTATCTAAATATATTTAACATATATCAAAGATAAAATAATATAAATTTTTTGGAGGAGGAAGGTATTATGGCATTTAATTTGAAAGGTAGACATTTATTATCGTTAGAGGATTATTCTATGAAGGAAATTGAGTATTTGATTGATTTAGCCAGTGAATTAAAAAGACAAAAATATGCAGGTATAAGACCTAAGAATCTTGATGGAAAAAATATAGCATTGATTTTTGAAAAGCCTTCTACAAGAACAAGGTGTGCATTCGTGACAGCTGCTGTTGATGAAGGTGCTCACCCAGAATATCTAGGAAAAGGAGATATTCAATTAGGCAAAAAAGAATCTGTAGCTGATACAGCTAGAGTACTAGGCAGAATGTTTGACGGTATACAGTTTAGAGGATTTTCCCATGATACAGTAACAGACCTAGCGAAATATGCAGGCGTTCCTGTATGGAATGGACTTACAGATAAATTTCATCCAACTCAAATATTAGCAGATTTTCTTACTGTATTCGAGCACAAGGGTTATTTGAAGGGAATAAAATTTGCATATGTGGGTGATGGTAGAAACAATATGGCCAACTCATTAATGATAGGTGCTTCAAAAATGGGTATGGACTTTAAAATAGTATCTCCAAAAGAATTATTCCCAGAAAAATCAATAGTTTCAAAAGCAGAAGAATATGCTAAAGAATCAGGTGCTACTATAACAGTTACCGATTCAATAGAAGATGGTATCAGTGATGTGGACGTTATCTATACTGATGTATGGGTTTCTATGGGTGAAGAAGAACATTTTGAAGAAAGAATCAAATTACTAAAACCATATCAAGTAAATATGAATATGATAAATATGGCTGATGATGAAGTTATTTTCATGCATTGTCTTCCAGCATTCCATGATCTGAAAACTACTGTTGGTAGAGAAATAGAAGCCAAATATGGTATAAGTGAAATGGAAGTAACTGATGAAGTATTTGAAAGTAAATATTGTGTAGCATTTGATGAAGCAGAAAATAGAATGCATACCATAAAAGCTGTTATGGTAGCGACTTTATAATTATAATAGTGTATCAAGCTGATGATGTAAGTAGTTTTGCTTGATTAATCAGATTGATAGAGGAGGATAAGGTATGGAGAATATAAAAGTTGTAATTTGGGGATTTGGAGCTATGGGAAGCGGAATGGCTAAGATGCTGTTAAAGAAACAAGGTGTCAGCATAGTTGGAGTATGTGATAAAGACCCTAATAAAATTAACAAAAGCATGTATCAAGTTCTAGGAGTAGATAGAGAAGAAAGAAGCGAAGTAATCATTAAAGATGACGAAAAAGAAGTGTTTACAGAAGGTTGTGCAGATATAGCATTATTATGTACAGATTCTTATGTAAAAGGAGCTTTTGATAAAATTAAATATATCGCTGAAAAGAAAATAAATGTAATATCTACTGCTGAAGAGATGGCATATTCTAGGGCGGGGTCCCCTGAATTATCAGATGAAATAGATAAGTTTGCAAAAGAAAATGGCGTATCAGTTTTGGGAACTGGAATTAATCCAGGTCTAATTATGGACTTACTAGCTGTTGTATTAACTGGAGCTTGTGAAGAAGTTGAAAGTATAGAATGTGAAAGAGTAAATAGTCTATCACCTTTTGGACCAACAGTAATGGAAGAGCAAGGTGTAGGTATCAAAGCAGATGATTTTAATAGAAAAGTAGAAGATGGCTCTTTAGCAGGTCATGTAGGTTTTGCTGAATCCATAAGGATGATTACAGATGCAATAGGCTGGAAGTTGGATGGTCCAATCAATCAAGGATGTAAGCCTATCATTACTAATGTGTACAGAGAAACTCCTTATGCAAAAGTAGAAGCAGGTGATGTGGCAGGCGTCAATATGGTTGGTCATGGAATGGTCAATGGGGAAAGAAAAATCAATATGATACATCCTCAACAGATAGAGCCAGAGCTTGAAGGGGTAAGTACTGGTGATTACATAAGAATTAAAGGTGTTCCAGATGTCAACATGGCTATTAATCCAGAAATTCCTGGTGGAATCGGTACTATTGCAATGTGCGTCAATATGATTCCTCATGTAATTAATGCAAGAGCTGGGCTTAAGACCATGTTGGATTTACCTGTTCCAAGAGCTATTATGGGTGATATGAGAGATTTAATAGAATTATAAATCAGTTGATGGTATAGAATTTTCTATACCGTCTACTTATTACTATGTCAGTAATAATGAAGGAGGGTATTTATTATGATAGCAAAAAAAGGTGACTGGGTTAGAATTCATAATATTATTTTAGAACCAGATAAGAGGGCTAGTCATTTACCTGAAGATACTAAAAAGTGTCCTCTTGAAATGTGGGTAAAAGGTTTTTTAGTTAATGAAGAAGCATGTATCAATGACAAAGTTATTATAGAAACATATATAGGACGTGAAATAGAAGGAACTCTAATAGAGATTAATCCAAGCTATCAACATACTTTTGGAGATTATATACCTGAGCTTTCTTATATTGGTAATCAGCTTAGGACTATTCTAGGAGGTGCAGATAGTGAGTAGAGAAACAAGTTATGAAGCAATCATGAGTAGAAAAAATGAAATCATGAAAAAAGCAGTTGGTATTGATTATAATGATTTTGAAAAAGATGGTATTGTTTTTGATTACGAAGAGATGATGAGAAAAACAGGATATAATCTAGACCAAGTTAGAGAAATAGAAAAAAGTACTAGTATTGGAGATACACCTATTTATGAACTCAAGAATCTAACAAAACTTGCTAGAAAAATAGGCGGCAAAGGTAAAGGTGCTAGAATATTTCTGAAAGATGAAGCAGCCAATCCATCAGGTAGTTTCAAAGCCAGACGTGCTGCAGTATCTGTTTATCATGCCAAAAAATTAGGATACAAAGGTGTAGTAGCTGCAACAAGTGGTAATTATGGTGCGGCAGTTGCAAGTCAAGCGGCTATGCAGGGATTGAAATGCATCATTATACAAGAATGCTATGACAGTAGGGGAAAAGGACAGCCAGAGATTATTGAAAAAGCAAGGAAATGTGAAGCTTATGGAGCAGAAGTCATTCAACTTACTGTAGGACCTGAGTTATTCTATACTTTCCTTAAAATACTTGACGAGACAGGTTATTTTAATGCTTCCCTATATACTCCTTTTGGTGTAGCAGGCATTGAAACATTGGGATATGAATTAGCTACATGGTTCAGAGAAAATGAAAACCAGGATCCAGATATGGTAGTTGTCACTAATGCAGGTGGTGGTAATTTAACAGGAACTGCAAGAGGTTTGTTGAAATGCGGAGCAAAAGATACGGTTATAGTTGGTGCAAGTGTTGATTTGACAGGGCTTCATATGGCAAGTGATAATCAGTTCAATAAAAAATCATTTACTACAGGTCATACAGGTTTTGGTGTGCCTTTTTCTACTAATCCAGATAGGTCAGATGTTCCAAGATCAGCAGCAAGACCATTAAAATATATGAATAGATATGTAACGGTATCACAAGGCGAAGTGTTTTATATGACAGAAGCATTAGCTATGGTTGAAGGACTTGAAAGAGGACCTGCTGGAAATACATCGGTAACAGCAGCATTCGACCTTGCTACACAGATGGATGAAGATAAAATTATCGTTGTGCAGGAGACGGAATATACAGGTGCAGGAAAACATGTATCTGCTCAATTATCTTTTGCAAGAGAAAACGGTATTAGTATAGAGATAGGTGACCCAGTTAATCAAATTCCAGGTAAAAATATAATATTACCAGAACATCCTAGCCTTATAAAAGCTAAAGAATTAGATATGATCAAATTAAAGAAATCTTATATCAAGAATCTAAAAACGGATAAAGAATTTACAGATATGGAGATTGACTTTATTGCAGAAGAAACCAATCTAAGTATCAAAGAAGTTAAAGGGTTAATTGAAGAAATATAAATAGAATAATATTTACTTATAAGTAATGGGGACATTATTATGAAATAAGTAAATATACAAGGAGGAAGTTTATGGGTAATAATAATCGACTGGATGATTATGAATCAAGAAGAAAACATTTAGAAAATCTATCAGAAGATGAATTAGAAAAAAGATTCTGGGAACTGGCTGAAAAAATAGTTGACCCTATGGTAGAGATGGCTAAAAGTAACACGTCACCATCAATTGAACGTTCGGTATTATTAAGAATGGGATTTTCAAGTATTGAGTCTAAGGCAATTGTTTCATCAATAATGGAAAAAAAGAAACATCTTGTGGGAAAAGGTGCTGGACATTTAGTATATAGAGTCGCTAGAGATAAAGAGTTATCAATAAGGGACGCAGGACTTAGGTTAGCGAATAATGATGAAGAGCTATGGGCTCACTTAGAACAAGTTTTTGGGGGAGGAAAGTAACAATGAATCTAAAACCTAATGAAAAACTGGATATAGAATATATCTTAAAAGATTTAGAGCATTACACACCTCGTAGAATGGGATGGCATTGGAGAGATGGTAGAGGAGAAGTAAGAGACATAGGTCCATTTAGATACAGTGATACTAGCGAAAACTTAAAACAAAGTCAACCACTTCCAGCTGCTCATTATTTTAATAATATCGATCCACAGCCTGACAGTGTCATCACTACAGAAATTGCATCAGGAAGATTTGAAGATGATATACGTAGAATGCGTATGGCAGCTTGGAATGGCGCAGATCATCTTATGGTAATAAGAACAGCAGGACAAAGCCATTTTGATGGATTGATAGAAGGAACTCCACAAGGTATAGGTGGAATTCCAATAACAAGAAAACAACTTAGAGCTCAGAGGAAAGCATTAGATTTTATAGAAGATGAAGTAGGAAGAAAAATTAATTATCACTCATATGTAAGTGGTGTAGCAGGACCAGAAATTGCAGTAATGTTTGCTGAAGAAGGAGTAAATGGAGCTCATCAAGATCCACAATATAATGTTCTATATAGAAATATCAACATGATTCGTTCTTTTGTGGATGCTGCTAGCGCTAAACATGTAATGGCTTATGCAGATATAGTACAGATCGATGGAGCTCATAATGCTAATGCAACGGCTAGAGAAGCATGGAGAGTAATGCCTGAACTTATGGTACAGCATGGACTTAATTCTATGTTCTCTGTAAAATCAGGAATCAAAAAAGAAAATATTTGCTTATCATCTGTTCCGCCAACTGCTCCACCAGCACCTTGTATGAAACTTGATCTACCTTATGCTATCGCACTTAGAGAGTTATTTAGAGAATATAAGATAAGAGCACAGCAAAATACGAAATATATGGGTTCATCAACAAGAGAAGCAACAGTAACACATACACTTAACCTTCTTATTTCCAAGTTGACAAGTGCAGATATACAATCAACCATAACACCTGATGAGGGTAGGAATGTACCTTGGCATATATATAATATAGAAGGAACTAATACTGCTAAACAAGCAATGATAGGTATGGATGGATTAAAGGAAATGCTAGCATTGAAGAGGAATGAAGGATTCCTTCCAGAGAAGATACGTGAATTAAAAGAACGTGCTGTATTGTTCATGGAAGAGATTCTTGAGATAGGTGGTTATTTCAATGCAGTTGAAGCTGGATTTTTTGTAGATTCAGGATGTTATCCAGAAAGAAATTATGATGGAATTGCAAGAAAAATAAATGGTGGAGTTGGTGCAGGTTCTGTTATTGAGAGAGATGAAGATTATATGGCACCTGTTACAGCATTCTTCGGATACAATAATCTTGCTCAATATGGTGAAAAAGCTGTTGATGATCCTTCATCACTAATAGGTGGATGTTCATTTGAAGATAGAAGTAAAGTAGTATATATAGATGAGTTAGACGAAGAAGATAATGTATATAAGAGAATGGAAGAAACAAAATACATACGTGAAACTTCTATCTTAAAACCAGAAATGGAATGGATGGGTGACGGTACAGTATTTATAACTATGATGTTACCTACTGATGATCGAACAGCAGAATTTGCAGCAGTAGAAATAGGTAAGAAAATGAATCTTGAAGAGGTAGAAGTAATTCACAAACAAGTGATGCAGGCGGCTGAAGGAACTAGAATAGAAATAAAAGGAAAGGTATCATTTGGAATTGATATCAATGAACTTGTAATACCACCAAAACCTATAGTAATGAGTGATGATGAAATAAGAGAAGATATCAAGAATAGACCTATGAAAATTGTAGCAGGAACTATAGGGGAAGATGAACATTCAGTAGGGCTTAGAGAAATATTGGATATCAAACATGGGGGAATCGAAAAGTATGGAATACAGTGCCATTATCTTGGAACATCTGTATCAGTAGCTAAGATAGTTGATTCAGCTATTGAGTTAAACGCAGATGCTATCCTGGCTTCAACTATCATAAGTCATGATGAAATTCATTATAAAAATATGAAAAGAATAAATGACTACTGTGTTGAAAAAGGTATAAGGGATAAGATAATGATAGTATGCGGTGGAACACAAGTCACACCAGAAATAGCAGTTAAGAATGGTATGGATGCAGGATTTGGAAGAGGTTCAAAAGGTGTTGATGTAGCTACATTCTTAGTCAAAAAAAGAAGAGAGAACGAAAAAGATAAATAGAAAATGGTTGAAAATCTCTAAATAGAAATGAGTGATGAATATGAAAGTAGATCTTATTTCAGCTGAGATAGGAAGTACAACTACAGTTGTTAATGCATTTTCAGATATGGAAACAGATAATCCGAAATTTGTTGGTCAAGGTCAATCATATACAACTGTTCTTGAAGGAGATGTGACAAAAGGGCTGAAAAATGCTTTTCAAGATTTAAAGAAAAACCTAGATGCTTCTTTTGTTGAGTACAATGAATTTTTTGCTACTAGTAGTGCAGCAGGAGGACTAAGGATGACTGTTCATGGTTTGGTTCATGACATGACTGTGAAAGCTGCCAAAGAAGCTGCATTAGGAGCAGGAGCTAACATAAAATTCATAACTTCAGGAAAATTAAGAAGAACTGATATAAAGAAACTAAAAGAAATCAGACCTAATATCATTTTATTAGCAGGTGGAGTTGATTTTGGAGAGAGGGACACTGTACTATATAATGCCCAGTGTATCGCTGAGATTGAAGAGTTGAAAGATACGCCTGTAATATATGCAGGTAATATTCAAAACCAAGATGAAATTAGGGAAATATTTGATGAAGTTTCAAGAAAAGTATATATTGTAGAGAATGTTTATCCGAAGATTGACAAACTTAATATTAAGCCAACAAGATTAAAGATTCAAGAAGTATTTGAGGAACATATCATAAAAGCACCAGGTATGGAAAAGGTACGTGAACTAGTTAATATGAACATTTTACCTACGCCAGGAGCAGTTATGAAGGCAACTCAATTGTTAGAAGAGGAAATAGGTGATTTAGTAGTTGTAGATGTGGGAGGAGCCACAACAGATGTACATTCAGTGACATCAGGCAGTGATGAAATCAATCAAATATTAGTAAGTCCAGAACCTATGGCTAAACGTACAGTAGAAGGTGATCTTGGAGTTTATATTAATGTTAATAATATAATAGATAATATATCCCTCCAAGAACTTTCTAGAAAAATGAATATTGATATGATTGATTTGAAAAATATCATAGAGGACTATAAACCTATTCCTGAAACTAATCTTCAAAAAGATTTAATCAAACAATTAACACTAGAAGCTAGTACTATCGCAATAAAAAGGCATGCCGGAAAATTAAGATATCTATATGGTACAACTGGTAAAAAAACTATCGCTGAAGGAAAAGACTTAACTAATGTTAAATACATAATTGGAACAGGTGGTGCATTAACTAGACTTGAAGGAATTGATATTCTCAGACAGATGATACAAGGTAACGGAGATGAATTATTACCTTCAAAAGATGTGAGAATATTGGTTGACAGATTATATATAATGGCCTCATTAGGTGTAATATCAGAGAAATATCCTAAAGGAGCACTAAAATTACTATTAGAAAGCTTAGAATACAATAAAATATAACTTTATCAATCATTTATTATATATTTGTATTGTTCTATAGGAGGGTATAATGTGTTATCCAAGAGTCGAAATAAATCTTGTAAAGATCAAAAATAATACGAAGAAATTAGTTGAACTATGTAATGAAAACAATATTGATGTAGTTGGAGTTACAAAAGTCTTCTGTGGTAAACCTAAGATAGTTAGAGAGATGATTAAAGGAGGCATAAGAGTAATAGGAGATTCACGTATAGAGAATCTAAAGAAATTAAAGCGTTTCAAGCTACCAAAACTATTACTGAGACTACCCATGATAAGCGAAGTAGATGAAGTGGTCGAATATGCAGATATATCGCTTAATTCTGAAATCGCAACTATTAGAAAATTATCGATTGAAGCTAAAAAAAGAAATATAAGACACAAAATAATATTGATGATTGACTTAGGGGACCTTAGAGAAGGCATATTTGAAGAAGAAGAGATATTTGAAACTGTTGAAATAATGCTTTCATTAGATAATATCGACTTAATTGGAATAGGAACAAATCTAACATGTTACGGAGGAATTCTCCCAGAGAAATCTAATCTTCAATATCTTTTAACTTTGAAAGAGATTATTAGAAAAAAATATAAATTGAATTTGAAAGTAGTGTCGGGAGGGAATTCTAGTAGTTTGCACTTAGTTGAATCAGGAGATATGCCTAAAGGAATCAATCAATTAAGGCTAGGAGAATCTATTATACTTGGAAGAGAAACAGCTTTTGGAAATACAATTGAAGATACTTATCAGGATGCAATGACTCTAGAATGCGAAATCATTGAATTGCAGGAGAAACCATCAGTCCCTATAGGCAATATAGGAATGGATGCTTTTGGTAATAAACCATCTTTTCAAGATAAAGGTATACGTAAAAGAGCTATTTGCGCTATTGGAAGACAAGATGTTAATCCTACAGATATATTGCCAGATGATAAAAGTATTGAAATCATTGGTTCAAGTAGTGACCACTTGATTTTAGATGTTACGGAGAGTATTACTAATTATACTGTTGGCAGTATACTCAGATTTTCTTTGAAATATGGAAGTGTGTTAAGCTTATTTACATCTGAATATGTGAAAAAGATTTATGTGTGAAATTAACTACAGTAATTCAATAAAATACAAATAAATGAATATTTTCCCTTATTTAGCACATAATAATGACGTAATTATATTTAGATATATAAGGGAGGATTTACATGGAAGAAAAGTGTAGAATTACTAAAGTAAGAAAAGATGGTTATGGTAAAATAACAGAAGTTATGCTAAATGATGGTAACGCGTATCCAATTGAAGATGCTATTAAGATGACTCAAGAAAATCGTATTGATGGCGTTAATGTAAGCAAGGCTAAAAATGGTGTAGAGTTTCTAAGAGCTGATCCAGATGGATCAACTGATAATAATTTGGATAATCTTCCAACTTATTAAGAGCAAATAATATAAACCCCAATGTATAGTTTTTATATGCATTGGGGTTTTTGTATTAATTATATTAGAGCTTTTCTCATGAATTTCAGGATTTCTTCAATGACCATTTCTTCATTCTCTATGGTGTCATATCCTGTGAATATCTTCATGCGTTCTCTGTAGTAATCAGATGTATATGAAAATTGAAACATAATAATTAAATTATCTATGCAAAAAGAGACTACATTATAATTCATATCATCATCAATTAGATTACTATCTTTTGCAGAATTAAGAATATCCAAATAAAAATTGGCTGTTATATCCTCTAATTTATGAGATAGCTTGTTAGAGAATTTACTTAATCCTTGAGTTGTTACATCTAGATATATCTGATTGAATTCTGGATATTTGATTGCGTAATACCTTGAAGCCCTTAATAGTTTTTCAAGGATATAGAAGATATCACCTTCTTTAATGTCAATAGAATATAAAACTGATTCTAGAACATTAAAACACTCATCTACAATAGTAAGAAACAAATCTTCTTTGGAGGCAAAATAACTATACATTGATCCAATACTTATTTCAGCTTTTTTAGCGATGGTATTAATGTTTGATGCATTATATCCATTTGCAGCAAATTCAGATATTGCTACATCCATAATTCGTTGTCTACGTTCTTCAGATATCTTGTCAAATGTGCTTTTATGATATTTAGTTCTACCAGTAATTTCTTTAGTATTTAGTGTAGTATCCATTTCAACCTCCTTTGTAGAGAAAAAACTACAGTACTATGTTTAGTTCAATATACTAATTATAATATTTTTTGAATTTTGTTTTTGACATTATGTAAGCGACTAATCCACCAATGACTCTTATTATGGAATAATTCAATTTTAGATCAATAAGTTCAATTAAATTACCATCAGGATCTTTCATAAATACCCATTCTGTCCCATGGGTATTTTGAGGTTCACATAAAAATGTTATACCCTTAGCCTTTAATACATTATACCACTTCTTAACATTTTTTACATCCAAGGTAAAGTGGGTTGGACCAGGTCTATTCCATACAGTATGTTCACTTGGAACACTAGGGAAGAATTCGAATATCTCAATGACACCACCTTTTGGAGCTCTTAAAAAACCAAAACGGACTTTAGCATTTTTAAGTAGATATAAGTCATATAGATTGTTGATCTTTTCTTTTCCTAATGTCTGTTCGCTGATTAGTTTGAAACCAAATGTTCTACTATAAAAATCTACAGCATCATCAAAATTAGAAACTGTAAGTCCTACGTGACTTAAAGACCTTATCTTCATGAAGATTCATCCTTTCCATAGTTATTGAAATATCATCAACTTCCTTTTGCGTAGGAACCGACAAGTAGCATATATTCACCAAGCTGTGCCCCAAATTCTGGTGCACCTTCCATAATCAATTTCTCTGTTATAGTAGCTTCAATCATATCATCTATCCCTAGAAGTGTTCCTAGTGCACTATCAGTTGAATCGAAACGCATGGTGAAAAATGGTTTTGAGCGTTTATATTCACCACGTGCAGCTTTGGATTTTCCAGCTTTTATTCTTATATATGAAGAAAGGTCAGGTTTATCAGTTACTTTCCATGCAAATATACGGTCGGGACTTTTCTTTACCCATTTTGATACTTCTGGATGACCTGTTTTATTAAGTTGACTGATACCAGTTGATAATAGAGAAAAATATAATTTTACAATTAGATCTTTTTCAGTATCATCTTCAGGAGGTGCAGTAGCACCAAGTAATTTAGCCATATACATTAGAACTGACAAAGTAGCGGTAAGTAGACTGATATGGTACCAACCTTTTATCTTAGGAAGTTTTTTGCTTTTACCTGCAAAAAAATCATTAAGATCTTTTATGCTACGAAATTCTAGTTCAACATCACAATCATCATTAGGACCTTTTACAACTGTGAAATTTCCATCTGCAATGATATAATGAGTTCCAACTTTTCCATCAGGGTCTTTTGCACTTATCCCAACTATCCCGTTCTTGTTTTTGAATTTCTTTGCATACTTTTCATTTGATGAGATAATTGTTTTAACTAATGGAAGTACTGCGTTAAGAAATATTTTATTAGCGTAAATATCTTCTCTAGTAGCCATTATCTACACCTCATCTTCCCAATCTTCATCTTCTTCAAATTCTAAGCCAATCAATTTGCGAACGTTTTCTAATATTCCATTGGTATCTATTTCATAGTAAGCCATTAAGTCTTCATGAAGACCTATGATTGAGAAAGTATCAGGGATACCAAGCTTTCTGAAGGCACATCCTTTTCCACTTTCAATAATTACTTCAGCTACTGCACTTCCGAGTCCACCAATTACATTATGGTCTTCAACGGTTATTATTCGTCTTGTTTCATATACTGCTTTTAATACTGCGTCTCTATCAATAGGTTTTATGGTATGCATATTAAGAACTCTTGCTTTTATACCGTCAACACTACTAAGGATTTTTGCAGCTTCTATGGCTTGATATACACAAGAACCACAAGCGATAATAGTTAAATCATTACCATCCATCAACTGATTAGCTTTTCCTATTCTAAAATCATAATCAGTATTTTCATATATTTTTTGGTCAAAACCTCTATTGATTCTTATATATACAGGACCATTAGTCTCATATGCTGATGTAACTGCGTTGGCTGTTTCCATGCCATCAGCAGGTACAATAACTTTTAGATTAGCCATGGAACGCATAATAGCTATGTCTTCAGTACAATGATGAGTTGTTCCTGCCTGACCAAAAGATAATCCAGCATGAGTAGCTATCATTTTTACATTAAGATTTTGATAACATATATCGGTATGTACTTGGTCAAGGGCTCTCATGGATGTAAAGATCGCAAAAGTGGATACAAAAGGAACAAGACCGCATTTTGCCATACCAGAAGCAATACTGAACATATTTTGTTCCGCTATACCAGTATTAAAGAATCTATTTGGAAATTTTTCTGCAAACAAACCTATTTTAGTTGATTTAGCCAAATCTGCTGAAAGACCTACTATCTCAGGATGTTCATTTCCTAATTCACATAGGACATTTCCATACATCTCAGCAGTTGAAAGATTGGTTGTATCAAGCATTGTATATGTTAATCCACCCATAGTCTATGCTCCTTTCACACGTTTTTTATAATATTTTTCTAAGCTTTCTTTACTCTGTGCTATCTTTTCAGAATTAAGTCCTCCATAATGCCATTTATAATTGTTTTCCATAAAATCTATACCACAACCTTTTAATGTATTTGCGATAATGACTACAGGAGCTTTTTCTTCTGCTAATGCATAATCAATGGCTTCTGCTAATTCGCTGAAGCTATGTCCATTTACTTCTTTCACAATAAAACCGAATGCTTCCCATTTTTTGGCGAATGGTTCAAGGGACATGACATCTTCTGTTGGACCATCAATCATACAACGATTTCTATCTACTATAGTTATTAAATTAGTTACTCTATAATGAGATATTGACATTGCCGCTTCCCATACAGAACCCTCATCACATTCACCGTCACCAAGTAAACAAAAGGTTTTGTAGTCTTTATTGTTGATACGTGCAGCTAACGCCATACCCACTGCAATTGGCAGACCATGACCTAATGAACCAGTAGATGCATCTACTCCTGGAACCTTATTGGAATCAAGGTGCATTCCAAGTTCAGAACCGGTGTGATTATATTCTTTTAGAAGTTCTTTATCAATATAACCTTTGTCAGCTAGTACTGGTGCAAAACCTACACCTATATGACCTTTACTTAGAATAAAACGGTCTCTATCCTCCCATAGAGGTTTGGATGGGTCAATATTAAGGTATTTATAATATAGTATAGTTAAGATATCCATGGCACTCATAGAACCACCGATATGTCCGCTGCCTGCCCAAACAACTGTGTCTACACATAGACATCTTAATTCATGAGCTTTTTTCTCTAGGTTTTTTATTTCAATGTCAGTTAATGGCATAATGCACTCCTTTCCAAGAAATATCTATATTTCTTTATGATTATTTTTTACTACTCTAAAACTTTCATCTGCTATTTCATGAGTGAGTTTTATATCTTCGTCAGAGAGGGCACAGTTAATAAATAGATTATGATGATTAGCGAAAAAAGCACCTCTTTTGACACATTCGGATATCCATTCTTGATGAAGGGTCAAGGAATCATCATTAGCAATCCGCATATACCACATAGAAGGAACGCCTGACACTTTTAGGCTGAAGCCATAGCTCTTGGCTATGTCAACTAAGCCATCCGTTAATTTTTTACCCTTTTCCTGCATTAGTTTCGGTCCATCCAATTTCTTTAATTTATTAATACATGCCATGCCAGCGGCAAATGGTACAGCAGATAGCCAGTAGCTACCAGTATACATAACTGATGATACTGCATCTTTTAGAGCATCAGTACCACATAATGCTGAAAAATTATATCCGTTACCAAGAGCCTTACAGAAACACATTAAGTCAGCTTGGAATCCAAAGAAATGATCAGAACCTTTCATATCTAATCGGAAACCACAGCGAACGTCATCAATAGCTAATACTATTCCATTATCTGTACAGAGTTTCCTTATTTTCTGCCAATAATCTTTTTCAGGCAATTCACTGTCTGTAAATACAGGATGATGATAAGGAGTAGCCATGAAACAGGCGATATCATTAGGATTATCCTTAACTATTTTTTCAACTTGTTCGTAGTTATTCCAGTCTACATAGATGTTATTAACAATATCTTCTTCACAGATGCCTGGATAACCTAACTTCTGAGTCCAAGGGGCTACCCCGTGATAACCACCATTGACAAGAATTGTTTTTTTCCTTCCAGTAGCTGCTTTTGCTATCATAAGTGCAAAGCTTGTGACATCCCCTCCATTTTTGGCGAAAAATGCCCAGTCAGCCATTTCTACAGTATCCACTAGAAGTTCCGCAAAATCCACCATGATGGAAGAAGGAGCAGTTGTACAGTTACCAAGCTTCATTTGCTCTGCAACTGCCATATCAACATCTTCATCATTGTAGCCTAGAACATTAGGACCATAGGCACACATATAGTCAATGAAACGATTACCATCCACATCCCAGAAATAAGTTCCTTTTGCTCGAGATGAGAAAAATGGGTAAGAACATACTGGTATGAAACAACCTTCAGCTGGACCTAAGTGTCCATATACACCTGTAGGAATTAAGTTAAGGGCTTTCTTGAAAAGCTTTTGATTTTCATTATAAGTATAGGTTTGCAATTATTTAACCTCCTTTCATTTCTTATTGTAGATAGGATGATACTAGACCAAGTAACTTGTTCATATTGTCCAGCATAGGAATATAACCTTTCAATTGAAGTTTTTGAGTTGCAATACAAGAATAAGTATCTATCTCGCCGGTTAATATCTTATTAGTAGTGATGATATCAGAAAAAGTCATTGAAGCCCTATTATTAGGAGATAATCCTTTCCTTGCCTGTAGATGACCATTCTTGGCAATAAGATGTATTCCAGTATTACTTTCTGTTATTGATACATTGATAATTCCATCAGGTATTCTTTTAGCGCTGAGTTTTCCTATTGAATCTGTGTTCCCGACTTGTGCAAGAGCAAAAAAAGCAGTGTAAGCAGTAAGTATAGTATTATTTCTTAGATAAGCTGAGTTTTCTAATAGAGATGGTGTAGGTTTTAAGTAATAGGAGAGTTTGTCTGTAAGAGTTATGAATTCATTTTTGAGGAAGCTGATTTTGGAAAGTCCTTTTAGAGGTATGGGATTAGCTTTACCATCAATCATTTGATTAAAATGATGTGGAGATTTGAAATAAAGGATAATATTACATTTGTCTAGGTTCTTACTAAATGTGCATGTGCCGTCTTTAAAGGATAAGAATCCTTTTGGACCGTTCTTAACTACAAACTTAATCGTCATGCTTATGTCTTTTATGAGGGCTTTCATATCCTTGTCTAATTCACATAAGTCCTCAAGGTCTCGAAGTACAGCATAAAGATTAATGTTCGCTTTGGTTAATTCCTGTGTCACATAATCTCCTCCTTTCATATAACACATAAACAGTTCAATGTACTTATATAACATTATATTACCGAATATGTATTTATAGAACGAGCGCTCACTCTATATTATGGTTACATTGTTACATAAGAGAAATATGTTGGCAACAATATAATGAAAACAACTAATTAATATTATAGTTTTTTTCGTGATGCATTATAGTTTTAAGTCTTATGAAAAAAATGCTTTATAATATATAGCATTGATTAATATACGAAATAACGTGATATAGTCGCTTTTGATGTAATAATTATCTGTAGGCTTGAACACAATAAGATAGAAGATGATATATAAAATCAAGGAAAATATATTAAATTTATTAAAATTGGTGTATAGATGTTTAAGTTCAATATATATAAGTTCTCAAAAAGCTTTATTTTTTTAACATTATTTGGTATTATCATATTATTATTGGTTTTTATTGACTAATAACAATTGTTAGAATAGGAGGATTAAAGTGGCTAAATATTATTCAATGGATGTAGATAATGTTGCATCGGATTTAGATGTCAAAATAAATGACGGGTTAGATAGCAACGAAGTGAGTAAAAGACAAACTAAATATGGTCCTAATAGCTTGAAGGAAAAACAGGGCAAAACATTATTCAAAATGATTATTGAACAGTTCAGCAGTTTTATCATAATTATATTGATAGCTGCAAGTATTTTATCAATTTCCATAGGTGAATTAGTTGATGGAATAGTAATCATTGGTATCGTAATTCTTAATGCTGCCCTTGGAATTATACAAGAAAGGAAAGCTAGTAATGCTCTAAAAGCATTGAAAGAGATGGCTGCGCCAAAGGCAAAAGTCATTAGGGATGGTAAGATATCAAGTATTGATTCAAAAGAATTGGTGCCAGGAGATATTGTTGAATTAGAAGCGGGAGATTATATTCCTGCTGATATAAGATTAACAGAAAGCATTAATCTTAAGATTGATGAATCAGCTCTTACTGGAGAGTCAGTTGCAGTGGAAAAAGATGCGAAAATTTTACTGGATGAACAATCTCAGATTGCTGATAGATTAAACTGTGCCTATATGAGTACTATCGTTACATATGGTAGAGGTAAAGGAATCGTTGTTGGTACTGGAATGGAAACGGAGATCGGTAAGATTGCTTCTATGCTTAATGAAGCTGTTTCGGAAGAGACACCTTTGCAAAAGAAATTAGATGCTTTTGGGAAAATGCTTGGTATAGTTTGTATTATCGTATGTGCAATTATATTTGTACTTGGACTATTAAGAAATCAGCCTTTCATTGAGGTATTGATGACATCTGTCAGTTTAGCTGTCGCTGCTATACCAGAAGGTCTACCAGCTGTAGTTACAGTAGTTCTTGCAATGGGTATGCAGAGGATGATAAAAAGACATGCAATCATGAAGCGTCTAGGAGCAGTGGAGACACTTGGAAGTACAACTGTAATATGTACGGATAAAACAGGTACTTTAACACAGAATAAAATGACTGTTGTAAAAGTATTTGATGGAACCAATCAATGGGAAGTCTCTGGTACAGGATATAAGACTGTTGGAGATATAACTAGTGGTGAAAAAGATAATAAATTATTAGAAAAAATGTTGATGGCAGGAATTCTATGTAATGATTCAAGGCTGAAAGATGAAGAAATAATCGGAGACCCAACAGAAGGTGCTCTTATCGTTTTGGGAGCCAAAATAGGATATGACAGGGATAAACTTAATAACATATACCCTAGATTAAAAGAATATCCATTTGATTCTGACAGAAAATTAATGTCAACACTTCACAATGTTGAAGGAACATTTACTATGTTTACAAAAGGTGCACCTGACGTAATACTATCTAGGTGTAAAGAGATAATCATAGATGGTAACAAAGAACCTCTAACCCAGCAGCATAAAGATGAAATTAGTAAAGTCAATGAGACTTTTGCTAAGAATGCGTTAAGGGTTTTGGGATTTGCATACAAAGAAGTAAATGAAAACGCACAATTGGAAAACGAAGAAAATGATCTAACCTTCGTTGGGCTTACAGGTATGATAGATCCACCAAGACAAGAAGCCAAGGATGCCGTTAAATTATGCAAGGATGCAGGTATTAGAGTTGTTATGATAACTGGAGACCACATAGTTACAGGTAGTGCCATAGCAAAACAAATAGGTATTATTGATAATGATGAACAAGCTATGGAAGGTGTACAGATCAACAATTACTCAGATGATCAGTTACAAGAAAAAGTCAAAACGACAAGTGTATTCGCAAGAGTTTCGCCAGAACATAAAGTAAAGATTGTTGAATCAATAAGATCCAATGGTGATGTTGCTGCTATGACAGGTGATGGTGTCAATGATGCCCCAGCACTTAAAAAGGCAGATATAGGAATTGCCATGGGGATTACAGGAACAGATGTTTCAAAAGAAGCGGCAGATATGATTCTCACAGATGATAACTTTGCAAGTATTGTTGATGCAGTTGAAGAAGGACGTATCATCTATAGTAATATAAGAAAATTTGTTGGGTTCCTATTATCTTGTAACATAGGAGAGATTCTAATAATTTTCATTGCTATGTTAGTAGGCTGGCAAGTTCCTCTAGTGCCTATTCAACTTTTATGGATAAACCTTATTACAGATTCATTTCCAGCTTTTGCATTAGGACTTGAAAAAGGCGAAAAAGGAATCATGAGTGTGAAACCTAGAAATCCGAAAGAACCAATAGTTGACCGTCAGATGGGTATTGCATTAGCATTCCAAAGTATAGGTCTTACTATAGCAGTACTCGCTTCTTATCAATTAGGATTTGTTTTGGCAGGTGATGTAGATAGTGAAACCAAGCTTACAATAGCTAGAACCTTATGTTTTGTAACATTGATCATAGGTGAAATGCTTAGAGCTTATTCAGCTAGATCTGAAACATTATCCATTTTCAAAATGAATTTCCTAGGAAATAAATATCTAAATTATTCAGTACTAATTGCTATCCTTCTATTGATTGGTGTTGTATATATACCAGTTCTACAACCTGTCTTTAGAACATTCCCATTAGATATAACTCAAATGGGTGTAGCAGTAGGATTGGCAATTATACCTGTTATAACAGGGGAATTAGCTAAGATATTGAAGAAATAAGAAAATTATTGATTAATATATTTTTTGCAAAAACCAAGTCAGAACAATCATTTGTTCTGACTTACTTGACTATAATCAATTTATTTAATGTTAAAAAGGCTATAACTCTTTACTCAATTTTCTAAGATTCATTTCATCTATAATCGTAATCTGTTTACCATCAATCTCAATGAGATTAAGCAATTTCAATTCATTCAAAGACCTATATAAATGACGATAACTTGTTCCCAGGGATTCAGCTATTTCTTTAAATGATGAAGTGAGTGTTATTAATTTTTGACCTTCTATGGTTATATGTTCCAAGATAAATGCAGCTAGTCGATTTTTTAGAGGATATAAAATATTATAAGAACTTTTTTTTGAGCTAATAATGAATTTTCTGCTCAAATTGACACATAGATACTGTAAAAAATTTTTTCTATTCATACATATGGATTTTATATAGTTAACAGGGAAAGCTATAAATAGAGATTGTTTTATAGCTTCAACATTACTGCTGTAATTAGTATCATTAAGAATTTCAATATCTCCAAAATTACTTATGGATTTATAGAATTCATGTAATAGTATTCTGCCGTCCTCTGACATAGTAAATACTTTTACTTTACCTTCTAATAAAAGGTAAAAATAATAAACAGGTTCTTCCATCTTACATATCATTTCACCTTTTTCGAACAGATGAAACTCGTAATAACTTACTAGATCATCTCCAAAGATTTCATATAATTTATATCTTTCATTATAGGTGTTGAATAACTGTATATCTTTATATGTTTGCAAAAAAATCATCTCCTATGACATATGTCCTATTACATATAGTATTATAAATGATATCTTAATACATGTAATTTGTAAATACTTATTTATGAATTTTAAATAAATAGCTTATGCAAATGAGAGGAGCATCTAATGTTTGAATTTGTAGCTGTAATTAATGGAGTTATGATTGCTCTAATGATTTCGTTTAATGGACTATTAGCTCAACAGGTAGGTAATAATGAATCATTGATTATTATACACTTAGTAGGTTTAATAGGTACAAGCATTATATTTTTAATTAGTCGAAGTAAATTGAAAAGCATTAAAGGGTTGCCAAAGTTTTTATTTCTTGGTGGAGCGATTGGAATCTTCAATGTTACATTAAATAATGTATGCTTTGATAAATTAGGTGTTGCATTAACAATTAGTCTTGGATTGATGGGGCAATTGATTGCATCCATGTTCATTGACCATTTTGGATTATTGGGAATTAAGAAAAACAAGATAAATATAAAAAAATTAACTGGTATAGCAATAATGAGTATTGGGATTGTTGTGATGATTATTTTATAATAGGAGGCCTGTAATGTACATTATATTAGCGCTATTAGCAGGGGCATTAGTTATTGTTTCTATATCAATTAATGGAAATCTAGCAACAAAAGTGGGACTGATTCAGTCAAGTATAACTAACTATTTAGTGGGATTAATATGTTCAATTATATTTTATTTGATTTTGAATAGATTTGTATTTGACTTTTCTTTTAATAAATTAGGTGATTTTCCATTCTATTATATATTAGGTGGAGCAATAGGTTCAATTATCATATGTTTAAATAACCTTTTGATAAACAAAATATCAGCAGTTTATGTTACCATACTTATTTTTTTAGGACAGATGATTACAGGAATATTGATAGATTATATCAATTTTGGAATATTTTCTACTGGTAAAGTAATAGGTGGGTTATTGATTGTAGTTGGACTTGCATATTATATTTTTGGTGATAAGAAAGCCAAAGAAATAGAAAAAATTAATTAGTAGTTTTGCAAATTTTTACTCCATTAAAATTTTGCTTAACATAAAATCCTGGTTGTTAGCCCAGGATTTTATTATATCAAGATATATAGTTTTTTATTTTTATAATTAAAACACTAAGAAATAGATATAAGCAAAGTAAGTAGCAATCATTAATACTCCATTCCAACGTTGAAATCTCTTCTTATTAATCAAAGTAAATGCAACAAGTATAAGTACTATAGCAAATACAAATGGTATGTGATAACTTAACCAGCTAGGTTGAATCTTAAATGGTAATATACTAGATGATAAACCAATAACCAATATGATATTAAGTATATTAGCACCAAGAACATTACCGATAGATATATCATGAGCTTTTTTAACTATGGCTGTTATCGCAGTAACTAATTCTGGTAAGGAAGTACCAAAAGCAGTAAGTGTAACACCTATTATTATATCTGGTACACCCAGTATCTTAGCAATTGTTTCACCGTTAGTAACCAAGAGATTAGCGCCAACGATTGTAAAAGCAATACCTATAATAAAGAATATAAGATTTTTTATTACAATACCTTTTGTAACTTCAATACTTTCATCTTGCTTAACTTCAATACTGCTCATCTTAGCATCTTTTATATTGTTATATAAGTAGAGAACTAAGATTCCTAGGAACATAAAGCCTGTGATCCTTGATATTTCTCCAAATACAAGAGAAAAAACAGTTAATAGACTTAATAAAAATACTAAAAATAATCCTGTTCTACGAAGTTTCTTTTTCTGCCTGATTTCAGGTCTTGATAAAATGATAGTTAGACCCATTATAAAACCAGTATTACAAGCTATTGAACCTAAAGCATTACCAAATGCTATACTTGCATTTCCATTAATAGCGGAACTTCCAGATACCATTGCCTCTGGTAAAGTAGTACAGATACTAACTAGAGTTGCTCCTATTATAATATTTGGTACTTTTAATACTTTGGCTATCCATATGGTTGCATCTATAAACCAATCACTGCCTTTAATAATCATGATAAAACCAACTAAAAATAGCAAATAGGGTGAGTATTTTTCCATCAATGTTATCCTCCTTGTATATTGAATTGCTGTGAATCTTTTTGCGAGTTAATATTATTTTCCCTTTATTAGCATAAGTTTTAAGTCTTGATTTGTGACAAAAAAAGACTTCTACTGTATTATACAGTAAAAGTCTCGCTTTCATTTTATAATAATACTACATGATAAAATAATCATAAGCATAGTTATCAAATGGTTAACCAGCCGGGTGTATTAACCGGACTGACGACTGATTATTCAACTCAGTATTCACAACTAAGTTTTAAGCTACTCCCTTAAACTAATAAAAATTATACTATATATGTATCAATAAATCAAGAAATTATACATATTTATAATTTTTTATAAAAGTAATGCCCACTGGGTCAGGTCCACAACTAGTTCCTATTGTAGAACCTACTTGATAAAAAGGTAAATCGCTTTTTATTCCAAGGTCTTTAACTTTCTCAGCTATTTTCTCAGCCTCATCTTCATGATGTCCTCTAGCTATACAAAAATTATATTGAGATATATCTTCATCAGATTTCTTAAAGTGTTCTTTAGTCATAGCAACTATTTTCTTAAGTGCTTTTTTTCTTCCTCTAATCGTACCATAAGGGTATAATTCACCATCTCTAACTACGATAAGGGGTTTTAGATTAAGCATAGTACCAGCTATAGCACTAACTTTACCTATTCTTCCACTTTTCTGCATATATTCGAGAGTACCTATAGTAAACATTATCCTGCCTGTAGGTATTATTTTTTCGATTTTATCAATTGCTTCTTCAAGAGATAAGGCGTCATTTCTCATTTTGGCGATTTCAACAACAAATAAGCCCTGTAAAGCTGTACATAATCTAGAATCTAGAACTGTTATATTAAAATCAGGATAACTCTCTAGTATAATCTCACGAGCATTTACAGCAGATTGATAAGAGCCGCTAAAATTGGATGTGAGTGTTATACATAATAGATTTTTCCCTTCTTCTGCGTAAGGAGTAAATTTATTAATATAATCTTGTACGGAAGGTAATGATGTTTTTGGAAAGTTATTATATAATTTATCATAGAATTCATCTATAGTTATGTCAATTCTTTCCCGTAAATAGTTTTCCTGATCAAAGGATATATAAAAAGGAATTATATTTATATCATATTCTTCAATTAGGTAATCAGGTAAATCACATGCGCTATCACACATAATTTCAAATTTTGGCATAAAGCAACCTCCAATAGTATTTATATGAATTATTATAGCATATAAGAATTAGTATTAAAATGTATTATTGATTGACACATACAGCGTAAACTATAGTGTTAAAGCCAGTTACCATGTTTTGAGATGTAGTTAGTAGAACTATGTTAAATGTATTTTTATGCATAATAATCTTGTTATGTTGTCTTTGAATTAACATAATAAATACTTAAATTTAAAATATGAAAATTTGTCTATGGTATAATTGTAGAAACAATATTTATTGTTAATATAATAAAGTTTGATAATATAATATATTTATATAAAATAGAGAAATATATTGACAAATTTAAAAAAGTGAAATATTATATATATTGTAAAAAAATAATACAAGGAGGAATTATGATGTTAAAAAACAAAACATTAAACATTGCAACTTTTCTTATCTGCTTTATACTAACTATAAATATACTAAACATTACTTCTTATGCACAAACAGAAGCTGAAAACGTACAACTATATTCTGCAAAATTACATATGGATTTTGGTTACAAAGGCTATATTAATGGGTATTCATCTACAGGATATATATATGTGAAGAACTTAGCATATGATAAAAAAGTAACTGTTCATTTTATGTATAATGATACTGATTGGACAGATGTAACTGCTTCCTATTATAAAACACTTCCTAATGGTTATGAAATATGGAAATATGATACACCTTATACCACTAGAGTAAAGTATCAATATTGTGGAGACAATTATTGTAAATTCGCTATTAAATATGAAGTTGATGGAAATACATATTGGGATAATAATAATGGTAATAATTATTATCTTAGTCAATCAAAACATCTAGTTGAATTATCAAAATGTAATATAGGTGAGAGTAGGTTCTATAGTAATTCTAAGGATCTATGGTTCTATCTAAAAAATCTTGGATACAACAAAACTGTTAAAGTACGTGTTACTAATGATAATTGGGCAACATATAATGATTACGATTGTACTTATCATAGTAGTTATTCTAATGGTACTGAAGCATGGTCTATTGATTTGGAGGAAAATGGTATAGATACAACTTCAAGTGCAGCTTCTCAGTATGTGATATATTATACTGTTGGTGGTGAGACTTATTGGGATAATAATTTTGGAGAGAATTATTATTTTTAGGATAAATAGTTGATGGTATTAGAAAAGCAGATAAATTCATATCTGCTTTTTCTAATATTAATTTTTAGTATGTTATAATATTAATGAGATGTCATATCTTAATAAATGAACCGCTGTATTCTACTATCAAGGAGTCTATAGATGAGATTAATATATTTAATTTATCAAGATTTTAAAATATTATTTAGAAAAAGAAAGAAAATATTGTGTGTAATCCTAACTAACTTTTTAATATGCTTTATTGCTTTTTTTTACTTTTTTTCTTTTTATTATACAAGTTATGTTAAAGGAAAAAATTCTAGTCAGGAGTATAAACCATATAGAATTATATACAATAAAAATGGTGAACAAGATATTAATGTAATTAAATTAACAGTAGATGAACTTTTGGTATCAAATAAAATACCAGAAATTGCAAAATTAGAACTTCATGGTTTAGGAATGGATAATGAAAGTAATAGTCATAACATAGTAGGATTAGCAATGGAGGTTAAACGTTATAGAAAACATTTTGAAATAAGACAAGGACAATTTTATAAGGATTATGATTTGCAAAGTAATAGTCAATTAGCTTTTATAATTAAAAGTTCTTTTACCAGCAGATATGATCTGATTGAAGTGGGTCAAGATATAGAGCTAAACAATAAGATATATAAAATAATTGGTACAGGTAGAGGATATTTAGATGAAATTATATATATTCCATATAAGGATTTTATAGAAAATCATAGTAGAGTTAATGAATTAAGTATTAATTTTAAGGAAAAATTGAATCTATCTCAACAAGATTATCTAATGACATTGGTTAAGCAGATAGAGGAATATAATGAAATAATTATCCCAAAAGTAAATAACAGTGATTTTCAAGAATTAGCCTTTAAATTAATTATTGGTGGTGGGATAGTATTGATTTCCTTACTGAGCATAATTAATATTTTTAGATATTTAACTGAAATTAATTTAGATAAGTTTGCTATTCATTTGTTATGTGGAATGAGCTTTCAAAAAAGATTCTTGTTATTACTATTTGATATTATTCTTATGCTTGGAATCATTTATGTTTTAGCCATTATTATATATGAGTCTTATATAGAATCTAATTCATTAAGTCTTTTTCAATATGTTAGTGGTTTTATTATAATAATAATTTTTGTAAGTATTAACGTTATTATTAAAATTAGAAAAGCATTAAAAGATGGATTAGTAGAGAGGTTATAATTATGATGGAAAGAATTCTTTATATGGGATTGAATAAATTTAAAAATAATATTTTATCTAAAATAATTATTATACTTGAACTAGTTCTTATAATATATCTACTTAATGTTATGATAGGTATGTGGAGACATTATACATATGTATTAGATATGGTCAAGGATATGAATATAGAAAAAAGTTATCATATTAGTGAATATAAAGGTAGCAAATATGAAGATAAAGACTATACTGTTGGAGAGTTAGAAAAATCTGAAACAACTGATGGATTGGAAGTTATGATATATAACGATTCTATTATAAAAAATATACATTTGCCTCTCAGTAAAGGTATTTGGTTTACAGAATATAGTGATGAAGAAATACCTATTATATTATCTTATTCATATGCAAAGACTTATAAGCTAAAAATAGGTGATATAATTGAAAAAGAATTAAATAACAAGGATTTTAGAAAAAAAATTAATTGTAAAGTGATTGGAATATTATCTAAGCAAAATTATTATTTTAATCTAAGTGTCACAAGTAGCGAATTGAAGTGGAATAATTTGTTTGTTGCATACGAAGAAGTTGGTATAATAAATAGTAATGAGCTGATTACATATCCAGAAAAACCAAAAATAATTTTTATGGAAAAAGAGCAAAAAAATAAATCAGTCATAATAGATGAATTAAGTAAACATGGATTAATTACCTCTTCTTCTAAACTAACAGAAAATACTAAAAATCAATTATCATATAAATTAAGAGAACAGCTAATTATGTGGATATTATTATTAAGCCTTATTATTGCAACTTTAACTTCTAATAATATGTTAGAAAAAATATACGAAGAAAAAGAATTTGCCATATACTATATGCTTGGGTTATCTTGGGCGAATTGTATAATTATTGAGATTATACGTAGTATCACTCATGTCTTGATAGCTAGCATTCTTGCAGCTATATTAATTGGATTCACATATAATCAAAATGCATATAAAAGTCTTATAATGGATGGTTATAATTATTTGATATCTGCTGGTGTAATACTAGTAATTTATATGACAAGTTCACTTTGGATTGTTATAGAACTATTAAAGACTAATCCTGTAGATCTAATACGGAGGAATGAATAATGAGTTATATAAGACTTGAAAATGTTAATAAGTATTATAAAAAAAATACAGGTGCTGAAGTTCACGCTCTTAAAAATCTGAATCTAGAAATTAAAAAAGGTGAACTGATAGCTATTGAAGGGGTATCAGGTTCGGGTAAATCAACACTTCTTCATGTATTAGGTTGTTTGGATTTTGTTATAGATGGGGAATACTATTTGAACAATGAAAGAATAACTAATAAGAGTCAAAAACAATTAGCAGTTATAAGAAATAGAAAAATTGGATTTATATTACAAAATTATGGATTAATTAATCAAAGTACAGCAGTTCAAAATATTGCTATTCCACTGTTAATAGGCGGTATGGGTTTAAAACATATTAAAAGAGAATGTGTTTGTCTTCTAGAACAGTTGGGAATAGGAAAATTAGCTGATAGAAAAGTTTCACAGATGTCAGGGGGGCAAAAGCAAAGAGTTGCCATTGCTAGAGCGCTTGTAAATAAACCTGATATAATTCTGGCAGATGAACCTACAGGTTCATTAGATATAAAAACATCTAATGAAGTCATGCAATTATTAAAAGAGATTAATCAACAGGGAAAAACTGTTATTATTGTTACCCATGACAAACATGTTTCGGAAATATGTTCAAGAATATTAAAAATAGAAGATGGTTGTTTGGTTAATGATATATTAAATAATTAAAAATATAAATAATAAAGTATAGAAACAGTGTTATTATATGTTATAATGTTTGTAAGAAATATGAAAAGATAATCTTATATTGTTATAAAATTATTGGTGCAGAATTTGTCACCATGTTTAGAACTAGATATAGTGAGGGTTTGAAGCTACTCGTCATAAGAGAAAATGACGATATTATTGACATTATCCAATATTATTATACATAATATTACAAAACTTGTTGAAGTATAAAAAAGCCCTGAACCCTTGAAATTGGTGGATTTTAGCCAGGGGGTCTGTAGTAATACATAATCCAATACAATAAGGATTGAAACTATATACATATCAGAAGGAAACCTTCGGGGGAAACCGCGTAGTAATACATAATCCAATACAATAAGGATTGAAACTCTGGTGCAAGGGGTGACACAAACATTCCAGAAGCGGTAGTAATACATAATCCAATACAATAAGGATTGAAACGTCATGCAACGATACAATGTAACATGGAATAGTGCTAGTAGTAATACATAATCCAATACAATAAGGATTGAAACATAGGATTAAATATGGCTTGCAATATAGCAGCTAGAGGTAGTAATACATAATCCAATACAATAAGGATTGAAACGGAAGCATCCAGCCACAAGCGGATACTATAAACTGGTAGTAATACATAATCCAATACAATAAGGATTGAAACAACCATGTTTTGGTATATTATTATGTCAATTATTCGTAGTAATACATAATCCAATACAATAAGGATTGAAACGAAAATGAAAAAGATTTAGTAGTAAGGACCGGCGCATAGTAGTAATACATAATCCAATACAATAAGGATTGAAACTGTGTAAGATTAAATATTAACGGTCAAGATGTTGCTGTAGTAATACATAATCCAATACAATAAGGATTGAAACACTGATATCGACATAATGGAAGGATCAAGGGTTACTGTAGTAATACATAATCCAATACAATAAGGATTGAAACCAAAATCATCTTGACTAAGTGGCAATACTGCTCCTGGTAGTAATACATAATCCAATACAATAAGGATTGAAACTTTATAATGTTTTCGATTTCTTCTCTTGCTAATACTTGTAGTAATACATAATCCAATACAATAAGGATTGAAACATCCTTTATTGGTTTTCTTGAATGAACTTCCAAGTCGTAGTAATACATAATCCAATACAATAAGGATTGAAACTTATGTCCTCTAATGTAGGCTGCTTTTACTTTTTTCGTAGTAATACATAATCCAATACAATAAGGATTGAAACATAATTTTTTCTTGATCTTCTTCTGGATTAAATATGTAGTAATACATAATCCAATACAATAAGGATTGAAACCTAGCACCAGCAGCACAAAGAACAAAGATCACTAAGTAGTAATACATAATCCAATACAATAAGGATTGAAACATGCTATAGTCTTAGTTATATCGTGGCTTTGATTATTGTAGTAATACATAATCCAATACAATAAGGATTGAAACTTACCGCTGGATCAACAGCAGACCACGAATGCATTAGTAGTAATACATAATCCAATACAATAAGGATTGAAACAAAAAAGGTCTAGAAGAATTCAGGAAACGAATTAAGTAGTAATACATAATCCAATACAATAAGGATTGAAACATTAATGATTTTAAACGAGTTTTATGCTCATCAATATCCTAGTGTAGACTGGTAAAGGAATATATCCGGTGACACTAAATGGTAAAGCGGATATTGGCTTTGGTAGTTTCTAATACATAACGTTAGATGGGAGAATCTATGAAATTTAAATATCTACTCAAAATAGTGCCGGTCATTATTATTCTTGGGTTATTGATATGGGAAGTGAGTTTATATAACTATTCACTAAAATCAATAGAAGATATGGTTGGCAGTGAATTGTATATTAAGAATGTAGGAGATGTATCAGTAGATTATATTTGGAAAAGAAATGGTAAAGTTATTATTGTATACACTAATGAACTATATCATGATCAGATAGGATATGCATTTTTCAAAGAAGGGATTATTCCTGGTAGATATAAGGAGTATCATAATTTTGCTACTGATGATGATGTCATAAATGAGGCTATCCAAGTAGAAAATGTTCTAATTTCAATTGTCATAACAAGAGATGAGATATTAGAAAAGAATTTTACAATAAAACGAGATTGGACTAGGAGTAGTATATTTAGAATTTTTGTGCTTTTTTTATTATATAGTTTTATTACTAAGTCAAAGAAATTTGCTAGCTTTACAAATATATGTAATAGATAAATTTTGCTCTAAAACCCAATATGCTAATAACTTTATTGATTATACTAATAATGTTAAAGACCCATCTATTTTAATTTCTTTACTTTATCCTAAAATTTACTGGTGTGTTTGTTAAAGAAGCTAAATATAGAAAATATATTTGACAAGAAAATAGTAATAAATAAGTGTAGAAATATTGTTGTAATATGTTATAATATTTGTAAGAAATATAAAAAAATAATCTTATATTGTTATAAAATTATTGGTGCAGAATTTGTCATCATGTTTAGAGCTAGATGTAGTGAGCGTTTGAAGCTACTCGTCCTAACTGAAAATGACGATATTTTTGACAATATCCAATATTATTATATATAATATTACAAAACTTGTTGAAGTATAAAAAAGCTCTGAACCCTTGAAATTGGTGG
This sequence comes from Vallitalea sediminicola, assembly GCF_054408565.1. Classification (NCBI taxonomy): domain Bacteria; kingdom Bacillati; phylum Bacillota; class Clostridia; order Lachnospirales; family Vallitaleaceae; genus Vallitalea; species Vallitalea sediminicola. Next base: position 25,553 of record NZ_BTPT01000019.1, on the reverse strand, counting down.
ATTTTAGCCAGGGGGTCTGTAGTAATACATAATCCAGTAAAACAAGGATTGAAACAGTTTGTTCTTTGCCCGATGCGATGAGGAAATCCCGTAGTAATACATAATCCAGTAAAACAAGGATTGAAACTCAATAAAAGCTTGTATAACCATGTCAAGAACTGTTGTAGTAATACATAATCCAGTAAAACAAGGATTGAAACTGCTTAATCCTTACACCGAATACCACTGGGATAATGTAGTAATACATAATCCAGTAAAACAAGGATTGAAACTAACTTCTGGTTCTTGATCTGCAACTACTGGTGTCGGGTAGTAATACATAATCCAGTAAAACAAGGATTGAAACTAAGCCACATATAACTATTCCTAAATGAATGTGTTGGTAGTAATACATAATCCAGTAAAACAAGGATTGAAACAATGGCAGATGGATTTGGAGCACAAGACATTTTGAGTAGTAATACATAATCCAGTAAAACAAGGATTGAAACTGGAATGGTACAACATCTAAATAGTAGTCATAACTCGTAGTAATACATAATCCAGTAAAACAAGGATTGAAACATGAATGACTTTGAATCCAACCTTATCCATTAGCGGTCGTAGTAATACATAATCCAGTAAAACAAGGATTGAAACTTAAAACAAGTTAAAAGATTAGCTGTTGTGGCTTTTGTAGTAATACATAATCCAGTAAAACAAGGATTGAAACATATACTCATGTGCTAAAATTTCGGGTCTATTGGCGTAGTAATACATAATCCAGTAAAACAAGGATTGAAACAAATAATTTCATAATTTTCAACGCATGTAAAAGAATGTAGTAATACATAATCCAGTAAAACAAGGATTGAAACTAACAAGATGCATAACCTTTAAATATCTAGGTGGAGTAGTAATACATAATCCAGTAAAACAAGGATTGAAACTATATTAAATGCGGTGTGTTACTCAATTATATTTTCGTAGTAATACATAATCCAGTAAAACAAGGATTGAAACCGCATCCGGTAAAATTATTATACAAAGTGGACTCCAGTAGTAATACATAATCCAGTAAAACAAGGATTGAAACTTGTCGTTGAAAGTCATCAGCAAATTGAAGATATCAGTAGTAATACATAATCCAGTAAAACAAGGATTGAAACTCGTGTTCGCAATTGTCTCATTGTAATTATCTACTAGGTAGTAATACATAATCCAGTAAAACAAGGATTGAAACCAAGTGGTCGTGGTAGGGTGATGTTTGTTGAATCTTGTAGTAATACATAATCCAGTAAAACAAGGATTGAAACAAATCTTCAAACATTGTACTTACTGATTCTAAGTAGTAGTAATACATAATCCAGTAAAACAAGGATTGAAACTTATGTTTTGCATCATGCATATTATCATAATAAACGTAGTAATACATAATCCAATAAGATAACAAACCATTCAATACTCAAATACAAAAATCTTTAAAATTAAAAATACAGTTATCCTAATTAGACTTAGTAAATAAACTTAAGTATAATTTTTTTTTATATAATTATTATACAATCTTAAATAAATTCAATATGTGTTACACAGACATATAATTAAATATTAGGAAATTTATATTTTAGTCATACAATTAATAGTTTATTATTAAAAACATATAAAAAACAAAGAATTATAATAAATAAAATAATATATTGAACATATATGTTGAAAAGTGTATAATTTTAGTGTAGTAGTTTAATAAAGGAGGTGAAAAAATGATAAAATCATTATATCAGTTAGGTAAATATCAGAAATTTGTAAGCAATAAATCGGGAGTATCCGCAATCCTAGATATACCCAATGTTGATAATATTTTATATATTAACTTTAGAACGTTAGAAGATAAAACAGACTATCTAGGTATTAATGAAGAAGAATATAGTATCAGTAAGACCGAAGAACTTATGTATAAAAAAGGAGCATCAAGAGGGGGAAATATAACCCCTACTCTAATACTAAATAAAACAGATATACATAAGTCCCTAAGAAATTTCATGTTACCAATCAAAAGAATAGATATAGACGGTTATAATACTATAATTGATTTTATGGGAGATGAAAACAACTTCAATGCTATCGCTGAAGACATTAAGAAATTAGTTAGTCAAGATAAGAAATACGCTCTTTCTCTACAATTGAACAATAAAAAACTAAATGAATATCAAGAATTGGAAAAGGTTTTGCTTAATAATGAAAGCAGTAAATATAACTTTAGAACAGCATTTAATAAAGATGAGCAATACTCTATAGCCAGTGATAAAATATGTTATGTATGCAAACAGGAAAAAGAACAAATAAACGGTTTTACTAATACTTACAATTTCTATACAGTAGACAAACCTGGATTTATGACAGGTGGATTCAATAGAAAATATGCTTGGAGAAATTATCCAGTATGCTCAGAATGCGGAACAATACTTGAATTAGGAAAAAGATATCTAGAAGATAACTTAAGTGACTACTTTGCAGGTTTTACTTATTTTCTAGTTCCCAAATTCATATTTAATATAGATGTAGAAAATAATTTCAAACAATACAATAGAATAATGGGCACCCTTAAGAAAAACAAGGAAATAACTCTTAGCAAATCTAATGAAAAAGGATTAATAAAGAGAGAACCAGGGATATTAAGAGCAGCAGCTAATCTTGAAAATAATGTTTCATTTAATATAATGTTCTACAGAAGTCATAACAGCGAATTCAAGATATTAGAAAATATTGAAGATGTATATCCATCTAGACTTAGTTATTTATTACAGATAAAAAAACAACTAGAGGATACTAACAAATATCCAGAATTTAATTCTATCCAAGTTAATAGTAAGAAGAATAATGAACCAATAGAGTTTAGCTTTAACTTCTCAATATTAAAATATTTTTTTACAAACTATGATAATCATTTTTTAGAAATAGTTCATGATATATTTGCCGGGAAGAAGATAGATTACAAATTTATCATCAAAAGATTGATAAATACAATAATCAAAAAAGAAAATGAAGATGGTAATAGTAAGCTGATTACAATTAATTCATGGCTTGTATTAAATTATCTAAATGAAGCAAAATTATTAAATAATATTAATGATACCGAGGTGAAATCTTTGATTAATTCAAGTGATAATAAGTACATACAATTCATAGATAATCATAAAGAAATATTGAATACTGATGCTAAAATAGGTATATTCTTAGAAGGAATATTAACAAAAAAATTATTAAATATTCAATATGCAAATAGTAATTCAAAACCATTTTATAATAGATTAAATGGATTAAAATTAAATGAAAAACTTGTTAAAAGAATATTGACAGAGGTTATTAATAAACTTAATGAATATGACAAAAACTATTATGTTGATTTAGAATCCATAATATCAGAATATTTTATCAACGCTAATTTTAATGCTATTTCAGATGATGAAATGTCATATTATTTTGTGCTTGGAATGAACTTAGCTGACAAGTTCAATACGAAAGAAAATAAAACCAGTGATGAGGAGGATAAGTAGATGAGTGATGTAGTTAAATGCAAAAGTGAACTTGTATTCTGTTATGATATCAAGGATGCTAATCCTAATGGTGATCCTACAGATTCCAATAAACCTAGAATAGATGAAGAAAAAAATATTAACATTGTTACAGATGTAAGACTAAAGAGAACGATAAGGGATTATTTATACGAATACAAAGGTTACAATGGTAATGATAACAAAGATATTTTTGTTAGAGAGTTAAAATCAGTCAATAAAAAAGAAGGTATAAAAGACGGAAAAGCCAGAAGTGATGATTTTAGCAGTAATACTGAAGAGATATTAGAGAAATGTATAGATATAAGATTATTCGGAGGGGTACTTCCTCTCAAAAAAGATTCAATTACTTTTACTGGACCTGTACAATTTCAGATGGGAAGGTCAATGCATGAAGTAGAATTAAAATACATCAAAGGAACAGGAGCGTTTGCTTCTCAAGATGGTAAAAAACAAAAAACTTATAGAGAAGAATATGTATTACCTTACTCATTCATAAGCTTCTATGGAATAATTAATGATAAAGCAGCAGAGCATACCAACCTAACTGAAGAAGATATCAATTTATTACTAGAAGGAATGTGGGAAGGAACCAAGAATCTAATAACACGTTCAAAATTCGGACAGATGCCAAGGCTGTTAATGAAGATTAATTATAACAAAGAAGGATTTTTCATAGGAGATGTCAACAAATATATAAAATTAGCAACTGACCTTAGAGACGAAAAAATAAGAGATGTGGAAGATTTTGTATTAGATGTCACTAACCTAAAAAATATACTTATTAAGTATAATGATAAGATTGAATCAGTAGAATACATTGTAGATGATAGACTAAAATTAAAATGTGATGATGGAGAGATCCAGATTAAGGATTTATTAACCAATAAAATGAAGCAAGTAGAATTATAGGTGAATACTATGGATAAAATTATAGTTTTTGATATTTGGGCAGATTATGCTCACATTAAAAAACCTTATACAACGACTTCTCCTATAACTTATTCTATTCCAACAAGAACAGTTATAACAGGTATATTAGGAGCAATGCTAGGCATACCAAAAAACAAGAATAACATAGTACTTAGTTCAGATATTTGCAGTATTTCACTTAGAATAATTAATCCAATAAAAAAAGTAATGGTAGCACAAAATCTTATTGATACAAAAACTGCAAAATACTATATGGCTAGGATGAAGCAGAGAACACAGATTAGATTTGAATACTTGAAAGAAAGCAAATATAGAATATACGTTATACTAAAAGACGATGAATTGTATAGAGAGTTAAGAGATAAGTTGGTAGGACATGAATCATATTACACAATATCTGTAGGACTAAGTGAAAATCTAGCTAATTTTGCTTATATAGGTGAATATGATTATGAAATGATAAGGCAAGAGACTGAAATTGATTCAGTTATTAATCTTGATAAAGTTAATGAAGAAGATATTGTATTTGAAGGTGACAAAGAATATTTCACTGAGAGAATAGCTATAGATATGTTAGAAGACCGAGAAGTCACTAAATTCTCAGATGTACTATTCGAAAGAAATGGCAAAAAAATTAAAATACGAGATATTGAATATTATGAACTTGAAAATCAAGAAAGAGTAGTATTTATGTAATAAATAGGGCTAATGATGATAATCAAATCATAATTAGCCCTTTGATTATTGTCATGAAAGGAGTTTCTATGATATTATCACACCCTGATAAACCACTGAAAGATCATTTAGAAGAAGTAAAACAATTAGGACTGGAAATCTTTATTAAAAAACATACTAGGTGGTATAATGATATAACAGTTAAAAAGACTTTAGAGCTGATTTTATATAATCATGATATAGGTAAAGGAACAAAATATTTTCAAGAATACATAAGAGATCCAGAAAAATACTTGAGTTCCCAAAAACCAAAATATAAAAATCATGCTACACTGTCTGCATATATAACATACTATTTGGTTTGGAAATTAACCAGTGATGATAAATTAGCAATAATAGCTTTTTATGTTGTTAAAAGACATCACGGTAAGCTTAGTAATCTAGATGATGGAATATTATATGATGATGAAGATGTTTTGAACGAACAATTGAATCATTTTGATTACGATTATTTTGAACTTGGTGATGAGATTGAAGAGATAAGAGAACAGATTGAGTATATGCTGAGTTATGATTTTGAAGATGAATTATTAGATATTCTAGAAGCAGTAACTATAGATGACACATTGTTAGTAGATTATTTGTTTTCCATATTGATTAGTGCTGATAAAGGTTCAGCTATTTACAATAGTTCCAAAACAGATATACAATCATTGATGCATATAAAATCTAATGAGATAAATATTGATAAAGATATAGTAGATAAATATAAAGCTATCAATTTTAGAGGAAAGCCCAATAGAATCAATACATTAAGGGAAAACATTTATCAAGATGCAATTACCAGATTAGATTCTATAGATGTTAATAAGGATAAAATTCTATCTATTAATGTACCAACAGGAACAGGAAAAACATTAAGTTGTATCAATGTAGCTATTAAACTCAGAGAACAGATAGGAAGAAATAATAAAATAATATATGCATTACCTTTTACGTCCATAATAGAACAGAATTATGATGTGTTCAGTAAGCTGCTTGGTGAGAATGGAAATAAAAGTGAAGTATTGTTAAAACATCATTTTCTTGCAGAAAAATCCTATAAACAATCAGATGAAAGTTTGACATATGATATACAAGAATATCTTATAGAAAATTGGGATAGTGAAATTATTGTAACCACATTTGTCCAATTGCTTGAAAGTATTTTTTCAATAAATAATAGAAGACTAAAAAAACTACATAATATGGCTGATTCAATAATTATTTTGGATGAGATACAAGCTGTACCGTATAAGTATTGGCATATAATAAGGAAGATGTTTATAGAATTATCTAGAAACTATAACACGCATATAATACTAGTCACTGCAACTCTTCCCATGATTTTTAGAGAAAGTCATAGTGAAATTATAGAACTAGTAAAAAAGAAAGAGCTGTATTTTCAACAATTGAACCGAATAACATTGGATAAAAGCTATATAAAAGAGGGTATGTTATTAGATGACTTCAACAATCTCTTGGTTGAAGATATCAATAAACATAGGGATGACAGTTTTCTAATAGTGCTTAATACAGTAAAATCTTCAATCAATATCTATAATCATATAGTCGATCAAATAGATATAAAAGATGATTACTATATTTTTTACTTATCAACTAATGTAATACCAAGAGAGAGATTAGCAAGAATCAATAAGGCAAAAGAATTAATGAAGAACAATAAAAAAGTAATAATGATATCTACACAACTAATAGAAGCTGGTGTTGATATAGACTTCGATAGAGTTTATAGAGACTTTGCAATACTTGATAGTATCAACCAAACTTGTGGTAGATGTAATAGAAATGGCAGAGATAAAAAAGGCATAGTGAAATTATTTAACCTAAGAGATGATAGAAAAGCTCTATGTGAATATGTCTATGACAAATATTTGTTGAATCTAACCCTAAAGACTTTAAATGACTATGAAGACATAATAGAAGAAAAAGAATTCTATAATCTATCAAAATCCTATTTTGAACTATTGAATGACGGTAAAAGCGATGATTTGTCAATAGAAATATGGGAAAATATAAGTAAATTATTGTATAATGATGCTCTGGGACAAGATCAATTCAAACTAATAAATAAAGATTTTAAAACCGTTGATTTATTTATAGAAGTTGATGATGAAGCAGGAAAAGTATACCAAGATTATAGTGAGAATCAAAAAGAGCAGAATTTAACCATTAAAAAAGAAGTTTACAATAAGATAAAACATAGATTATATGAATACATAATATCAGTACCAGAAAAGTATTATGATGGTGAAGTTACTGAAGGGTTTAATATCATCACAAAAGAAGAATTAAGAAATTATTACAATATGGAAACTGGATTTATTAGAGATAAGACACAGGAAGATTATTTTTTCTAGAAGGAGTAAAATATGGAGCTAGAGTACATTTTATTAAAATACGATGATGTGAAAATGGATAGAAGAGATACACCAAAACTAAGAGGGTATTTTGCTAATAAATATAATGAATATATAGAACTGCATAACCATAAAGATGATAAATTCGTATATAAATATCCAATAGTACAATACAAAGTAATAGATAATATTCCAATACTACTAGGATTAAAAAAAGAAGGCATAGATATAGTAAAAGAGGTATTCTTTACTAACAACCAATTACGTATCGATACAAAAGAATATGATATCTACGAAAAGAATATCAATATGTATAAAAGGGAATATGGTTCAACAGAAGATGTCTATAAATATGAGTTTTTAACTCCTTGGATTGGACTGAATCAGAAAAACAATAAAGAATATAGACAAGCCAATATTATTGATAAAGAACTAATATTAAACAGAGTCTTGGTAGGTAATATATTATCTTGTTCCAAATATCTTGGTTATACTGTTGAAGAAGAAATAAAAGTTAAATCCAATCTAAAGAAAATGATTGTGCAATTCAAGGGAGTTAAGATGATTGGATTTACAGGAATGTTTTATACAAACTTCATGATTCCTGATTACTTGGGTATAGGTAAATCAGTAGCGAGAGGTTTTGGTACAATCAAAAGAATAAGTTGAGGTGAGATACTATGAAATTAATCATAAATACACCTGGTACATATATATCTAAAGTAGGCGAATGCTTTCAGATAAAAAATGATAACGGCAAACATCAGATATCAGCTAAAAAAGTAGAACAGATTTTGATATCTACAGCGGCAGCATTGACTACAGATGTTCTAGAACTTGCAGTTGAAAATAACATTGATGTAGTTTTTCTGAAAAATACTGGTAAACCATATGGTAGAGTCTGGCATAGTAAGTTGGGTAGTGTAAGTACTATCAGAAGGAAACAATTAAAACTCAACGAAGTAACACTTGGCGTAGAATTAGTTAAAGAATGGTTGGGTACTAAGATAGAGGATCAAATGGAACACTTGACAAAATTGTCACTTAATAGAGGACAGAATACAAGAGAATTTGTAAAAGATGCAATAGATATTCTAATAGAACAGAAGAAAAAAATAAGCCGAGTTGATACAAAACATGGTATTGATAAGGTTAGAGGAACGCTACAGGGGTATGAGGGTTATGCTAGCAAAGTATATTTTGATGCACTTAGCAAGCTGATACCTGATAAATATACTTTTGATGGTAGAAGCCGTAATCCAGCAAAGGATTATTTTAATTGTATGCTTAATTATGGATATGGGATACTCTATTCCAGTGTTGAAAAATCCTGTATTATTGCAGGTCTTGACCCATATATAGGATTGATGCACGTTGACAATTATAATAGAAAGGCTTTTACTTTTGACCTCATAGAAATATATCGTGGAATAATGGATAAAGTGGTATTCAGATTATTTAGTACCAAAAAAATAAAAGATGAGCATTTTGATAATATAGAAGGTGGATATTATCTTAACAAAGAAGGCAAACAGTTACTTATAGGAGAATATAACAAGCTGATGGAGAAAAAAATAAAGTACAAAGGAAGAAACATTGAAATGCAAAATATAATTCAATATGACTGCCACCAATTAGCCAATATAATACTGAAGGAGGTAAAATAAGTTGTTAGTATGGGTTATGTATGATATTAAAAATGACCGAATAAGAACTAAACTAGCAAAAGAATGTAAAAACATAGGATTATATAGAGTGCAGAAAAGTGTTTTTCTAGGTGAAATAGAAGATAATGATTTCGATGAAATAAAACTAAGAGCAGAAGACTTAATTAATATAGAAGAAGATTCTGTCTATGTATTCCCTATGAGTAAAGCAGAACTCAACAAAGCAGGATTAATAGGACAAGCCTTTGATAAGGAGTTGGTTACTAATGAAATTATCTCCAAGTTCTTTTAATGAGAATAGTTATTATATCACCCCATCAGAGATGATAGAATTCAATTACTGCCAAAGATTTATCTACTTCATGAAATGCCTAGGCATTGAACAATATGAAGAAAAGCGTTATAAAGTCCAAAAAGGTAAAGACGTTCATCTACTAAGAGAAAGACAGAATAAGAATTATCTAAGAAAAAAGCTTAGAGTAATAGATAAGGAAATAGATGTACAACTAGTATCCAATCTATATAAGATAAGAGGTAAAGTGGATGAGATATTAACATTAGAAGATAATACAATGGCACCACTTGATTATAAATTTGCTGTATATAATGATAAAGTCTATGATACCTATAGGACACAAATCATTATGTACGGATTAATGATAAAAGAAGTATATGATGTTGATGTAACTAGGGGATATCTAATATATTGCAGAAGCAATAATAAGATTGTAGAATTACCCATTACTGAAAAAGATGAAAGAAAACTTATTGATAAAATTAAACAGTTTCAAGATGTGATGCAAGGTTATTATCCTAAGGCTACAAGATATAAGGCAAGGTGTGATGACTGCTGTTATAGGAATATCTGTATAAAATAGTGAAAAGTATAGAATTATTATCTGAATATGATATAATATTAATAGGAAAATATAGGATAGAAATTATATATTGTTGCAAAATTATTCGTGCAGAATTTGTCAGCATGTTTAAAGCTATATATAGCAAGGGTTTGAGGTTGCTCGTCCTAACTGAAAATGACGATATTTTTGACAATATCCAATATTATTATATATAATATTACAAAACTTGTTGAAGTATAAAAAAGCCCTGAACCCTTGAAATTGGTGGATTTTAGCCATTGGGTCTGTAGTAATACATAATCCAGTAAAACAAGGATTGAAACATATTTTAATGCCCTCTTGTTTCTTTGCCTTTATAACGTAGTAATACATAATCCAGTAAAACAAGGATTGAAACACATAGCATGCTGCGCCTTGTCTGTGCGCTCTACTTCGTAGTAATACATAATCCAGTAAAACAAGGATTGAAACTGTCCATCATTAACCCAACTTGCATATTCTATGTTTGTAGTAATACATAATCCAGTAAAACAAGGATTGAAACAAGTCCAGTTAAAAGTTTCCCTTTCTGGCTGGAATACGTAGTAATACATAATCCAGTAAAACAAGGATTGAAACATTATTATTGAAGGTCAACTAATAAATTTTCATATGTAGTAATACATAATCCAGTAAAACAAGGATTGAAACTACAAATAATATCAAATTTTAATGATAAATTTTGTGGTAGTAATACATAATCCAGTAAAACAAGGATTGAAACATTGTACTTGCACTTGAACTTGTGGTGGTACGGTAAGGTAGTAATACATAATCCAGTAAAACAAGGATTGAAACTATAATTAATCACTGCTTTTCCCCCTCAATCTTCTTGTAGTAATACATAATCCAGTAAAACAAGGATTGAAACTTCTCCATGCGTGACTTTTAAAGATTATCATTTCATGTAGTAATACATAATCCAGTAAAACAAGGATTGAAACCAACGTGCACATAATATCCAAAATCACACATATGATAGTAGTAATACATAATCCAGTAAAACAAGGATTGAAACTATACGAATTGTAGTCACTTGCTAAATAGGACGGTAGTAGTAATACATAATCCAGTAAAACAAGGATTGAAACCACCGTAGGGACGTTACAAAAATAAATTGTAACTTGGTAGTAATACATAATCCAGTAAAACAAGGATTGAAACTCTTGTAAGAACTCTCTATCATGTATTAATAATTCGTAGTAATACATAATCCAGTAAAATAAGGATTGAAACATGAATGCATCCACATTCACGCTAAAGTTTGGTTTAGTAGTAATACATAATCCAGTAAAACAAGGATTGAAACTAAACAACGTATTGATTAAAACTATATTGACTAGTAGTAATAATACATAATCCAGTAAAAAAGGGGATTAAATTATTTCTATGTGATATAAACTCAATAACACGATTTAGATATTTTAAGAATAATAAACAAAGCCACCAAATAGAATGAATTTCTAACAGGTGGCTTTGTCTCAAATTAATAAGAAAATCAATCTTATATAATACAAAGTAATTTTAACAACTTAATACAATCTTTATAACTAGCTAAGTATAAGCATTGATTAGCACACGTCAATTTATCTGATTGCTTTGAAATATATGCTTTTACAAACTTACTATCTTCTTCACTTAAGGAATTTATTATTGTTTCAAATTTATGCTTGTTTTTATCCAAGTAGCAATCTAATTCTTGATACTCTAAATCTGTATTAACAAAATCTCTATAAGTTTTATCTAACATATGTATTGCAAAAACATTAAAGTGTTCTGTGATATCTAACATTAAAATCATACCTCCATTCTTGAATTACTATCATAAACAAGGTATAATAGATTTACCTCTATTTTTGATAGTGGATAATAAGAGTTTTGTATGCTTAGTGAGGCGGCAGAACTCTTAGTTATTATTTAGATCATCGTATACTTTTCTAACACCTTTTCTTAGAATCTCAGATTTACTTTCATTAAGTTCTTTACTACAATATTCTAGTTTTTTATCTGTTTCATCATCAATCCTAAATTTGATAGTTTTATTCTTAGGTGCGTTAGTAGGACGACCTATTTTTTTGTTTCCCAACGTATTTTTCACCTCGCTTTTGTGGACACATTATTATAGTAACTTATGTGGGTACAATTGTCAAGATTAAAATATGTGGTGTCAATAATTATTCTGTATGATATATAAGGCAAGGTGTGATGATTGCTGTTATAGAAATGTTTGCATAAAATAGTGAAAAGTATAGAATTATTATCTAAATATGATATAATATTAATAGAAAAATATAGTATGGAAATTATATATTGTTGCAAAATTATTCGTGCAGAATTTGTCAGCATGTTTGAAACTATATATAGCAAGGGTTTGAGGCTACTCGTCCTAACCGAAAATGACGATATTTTTGACAATATCCAATATTATTATATATAATATTACAAAACTTGTTGAAGTATAAAAAAGCCCTGAACCCTTGAAATTGGTGNNAAAATAAGGATTGAAACAATATTACGATATGCTAATATATAGATATTTGAATATGTAGTAATACATAATCCAGTAAAATAAGGATTGAAACATTTTAATTAGACTTGTATTTCATTATTTAATGTCTGTAGTAATACATAATCCAGTAAAATAAGGATTGAAACATTTCTTTCCTTGGATATTGTTTATATCTGATTCCCGTAGTAATACATAATCCAGTAAAATAAGGATTGAAACTGTAATCATACCAACTATAACTACTACCCACAATAAAGTAGTAATACATAATCCAGTAAAATAAGGATTGAAACATATGTTATTTGCTATTATATCTGCCGGTATGTTCGGGTAGTAATACATAATCCAGTAAAATAAGGATTGAAACAGTGATACTAATGCAGTTGTAATAATGGTTAATTCGTAGTAATACATAATCCAGTAAAATAAGGATTGAAACTTTTCCATTTTTTGTTACTCCTTCACTGTAATATAGGTAGTAATACATAATCCAGTAAAATAAGGATTGAAACCACATGCCCTACTAAGCCATTCAGATAATTGATAATGTAGTAATACATAATCCAGTAAAATAAGGATTGAAACACCTCCTCGGCCTGGACATATACGTATTTTTCCAGCGTAGTAATACATAATCCAGTAAAATAAGGATTGAAACCCAAACACGAAGATAGAGACGTGTATAAATTTTTAGTAGTAATACATAATCCAGTAAAATAAGGATTGAAACTTATGACGGTACATCATGGAAGGGGGTTATATAATGTAGTAATACATAATCCAGTAAAATAAGGATTGAAACTTGGTTTCCATATAATTTAAAATCCTTTGTTCATTAGTAGTAATACATAATCCAGTAGAAAAAAGGGGATTAAATTATTTCTATGTGATATAAACTCAATAACACAATTCAGATATTTTTAAAAATAATAAAACAAAGCTACCAAATAGAATGAATTTCTAACAGGTGGCTTTGTCTCAAATTAATAAGAAAATCAATCTTATATAATACCAAGTAATTTTAACAACTTAATACAATCTTTATAACTAGCTAAGTATAAGCATTGATTAGCACACGTCAATTTATCTGATTGCTTTGAAATATATGCTATTACAAACTTACTATCTTCTTCACTTAAGGAATTTATTATTGTTTCAAATTTATGCTTGTTTTTATCCAAGTAGCAATCTAATTCTTGATACTCTAAGTCTGTATTAATAAAATCTCTATAAGTCTTATCTAACATATGTATTGCAAAAACATTAAAGTGTTCTGTGATATCTAACATTAAAATCATACCTCCATTCTTGAATTACTATCATAAACAGGGTATAATAGATTTACCTCTATTTAGATAGTGGGATGTGAGAAGTGGTGTACTTGCTTGATCGGCGTTCACCGCTTCTTTCTATTTGTTTTTTAAGTCGCTTTCCAACTTACCTATTCCTCGTCTAATACTTTCGGCTCTATTAAGTTGATACTCATTACAATATTTCTCAAGTATTTCATCACTTTTTTTATCTAGCCTAACATGAATAGATTTACCTTTAGGATTATCAGTTGGTCTGCCTACTTTCTTAGGCACATCTTCACCTCCTATTATTTTGTGACCCATAATAATCTTATAATATGTGGCCCCGAATGTCAAGATAAAAATACGTAAATTATAGTATATGTTGCGACAAAAGTACTTATGTTTTGATAATATGCATATAAATCTAATGTCATATAATAATTAATAGGCATGTATTATGATTAATTAATGTTGTTATATATAAAATGGCATAATCAAGTGTAAAATAAAATAAAAAGTATTAAACATTATTTAATTAAAGAATGTTTTTTTATATTGTTTACTTGTAAATGTTCTGAGTAAATTTAATTTTAAATAGAGAATATTATTCATTTGTGTTAAAATACACATAGTAAAGTGTATATAGAAATAAATAGATATAATTATGCTGAATCTATATAAAACTAAATAACATAAATAAATATAATGTAATATTAAATGGATAGGGTGATGTTTAATTTGAAGATAATAAAAGCTAAAATAAAAATTATTACTCCAATGTGTTCTTATGGAGTAAGGCAGTCAAAACCTGAATTTAGAATAACAGAATTAAAATCTCTGATGAGAAGTACTTTTAGAGAATTATATCGTTTCGAGAATTTAAAAGATATGAAAGAAAAAGAAAAAGAATTATTTGGAGATATCAAAAATAAATCTCCAATTGCCCTAAAAATAGAATACGATAAATTAAGAGTTAGTGATAAAAAAATAATTCCTCATAAGCCTAAATTTGAAAAAAAATGTTTATCTAAAGGTAATCAATTAAAGATAAATTTAATTGGAAATGACAATATAAAATTAGAAATGTATATCATATTGTTAATTCAATCATCAATTATAGGTTCTTTAGGTAATCGTTCTAGAAAAGGATTTGGATCTTTTACAGTTACAGATGTTGAGGGATTTGAAACGGACAAATATAATAAATTACTGAAAGAAAATCCTATAGAAATATTTTGTAAGATGATTAATTATGGTCATAAGTATAAGGGACATTTTAATATATGTAAAAAAGAACAAAAGATATTAGGACATTTTAATGATTTTTTTACTGATGGAGATTTTCCTTATGTTAAAAGAGTTTCTATTATTAAAATTAATAAAGAATATGATGAAATATTATATGAAATTTCAAAATTAACCCACGATAGATTGGATGATAAATTAATAGATAAATGGTTTACTAACAAAGGTTATAAGATAGATAGTAAAAAAATCAATAAGAATATATTAGGTAATTGTAAATATCAAAAGGTATCAGTAAAGCGTTTTGCATCACCTGTACATATATCATTTTGGGAAAATACTACAGACAAATATATGATTGTGAAAGAATTGAATTATGCATATATAATTAATGAGTTAAAAATAAGTGAAAAGAGTAAAACCGTTAATAAAAATTATGTGGATGAATTTGTTAATCAAGTAAAAAAAGAAGGTAGGTGATATGGATGAGTTATTTATTAGGAATTACTATGGGTCCGGTACAGCCATATATTGTTGAATCAAGAAAATTAATAGATTTATTCAACAGTAGTAGCATTATATCGGATATTATGAAAGAAATACATAAAAAGATAGAATCCAAATTTAGTCAGGAGGATGAGATAATATATCCTAACCATGAAGATGAAAAAGATATAGATTACTCAAATTATATGATATATAAAGTGCATCAGATATTTGATCTACAAAATATTGAGATTGAAATATTTGATAAATATGAAAGCGATTTTAAAAATACAGTAGGTAATAATATTAAATACAGTTATCAAAAACTTAACTTAAAGGAATATTTTAATGTTTATTGGGTATTTGAAGAAATAAAAAATGGTAACTATTATGATGCTTATGATAGTTTGACTTGGAAAATTGAGAGTTTGAAAAATACTCATGAATTTGAACAAATAGAGCAACGAAGTATGAAAAAATGTCATGTATGTGGTAACAGAAATATTGTTACTCATTCTTTAACAGAAAAGTATAGAAGAGATTGTAAATTAAACAAAGACGAAGAATTATGTAATATGTGTCTATTTAAAAGAATCTATAGTAAAGATAAAAACAATAAGAAGTTGAATTCTGTTTATAAAATTGCAATAAAAAATTGGAAAAGAAATAATAAAAAGGAAATAAGTAAAGTACCTGAATTGTTGGAAGAGATTTTTATTGAAAGTGACAAATACTATAATCCTGATGAAATTTCATATGTAATTAATTTGGCTGAATTAAAATTAAATGGATTTGATATAAGCAAAGATAAAAAGTATGTCAATAAAAAAATAGAACAAATAGAGTATGAATTACGTAAAGGATTAATTTTAACTGAACAGATAAAGAAATTAACAAAAATAAAAAACGAGATGAAAGATATTTATAAGGAGATTAAGAAACCTATTTATGAATATGCTTTTATTCAATTTGATATTGATAATTTAGGAAAATGGATAAGTGGATATTATTTGGAAGATAGAACGAATCTCAGAAAATATCAAAAAGAATTTTCAAAAGTCATTATTGAATTTGGATGTAAGTTAAGAAAAAAATTATCTAAGAATAATTGCGAAGTTATATATTCTGGCGGAGATGATTTTTTAGGGGTACTTCCTATAGAAGATATCATTCATGTTATGAATGTTATTGATGTGTTATTTAAAGAAGACGTAGAAGAAAAATTAAGTCAATATACAACGTATAAGGATAAAATTACATATTCATCAAGTATAACAATTGCACAATGTAAAGATCCTATGAGTTATGCATTAGATAAAACTAGAAAAGAGCTAGAAAATATAAAAAAAATGTATGAAGAGCAAGAACACAAGAAAAATGGTGTGGCTATTACCTATATAGTTAATAATTCAAAAGAAATTACAGGTTATTTGAAAAAATCAGATTTTAAAGTATTGTGTCAACTGGCAGAAGCATATTCATCAATCAAATATAATCTAACTTTTTCATACATATATAACTATGAAAAAGAAATTTCTAGATTTAACATAAAAGATGTGAGTTATAATGAACTACAATATTTTAATGAAATAGCAGTTTATGAATTGACAAGATTAATGAAACGAAGTCAACTCAATAATGAAAACTTGGGTAAAGAAGTTGATGAATATATTGAAAAAATGAGCAATTTTATTAGAGATATAATTTGTAAAAATTATTCGGAAATAAAATCTAATCATTGTTATATAGATTATAAAAATATTATTAATATACTTAAATTAAGTAAAAAAATGTCAGTTATTGATTGGGATTTAAGTAATTAGGGGGGGCGAAATAATTGAGTATAATTAGTATAAAACCTTGTGATAGCATGTTTTTTGGCGATGGTAATCAATTCAATTTTGGTATTAATAATATAATAAGAAGTAAAAACACTCCATTTTCGTCAACTTTTTTTGGAGCAATTTTTACAGCTCTTTTAACTAAAAATGATTGTTTTAGAAAAAGTTTTTTTAGTCAAGCCAATTATGATCATGAAAAGATTCTTAACATAGAGCAGATATATATATATAATATTAAAGATAATAAAGTATATATTAAAGCACCCATGGATTTATTTATGACATCAAAAGAAATTTTGTTCGGAAGTTTTAAACAATTAAATGGTAATGTGAGCTCGTTACATTATAACTATATATTAGAAAGTCCTAAAAATAATGAATATGAAAAAGTTAACAATAAATATATTGATATTAATAATGTATATGATTCATATCTAAAAAAACAAGGAATAAGAATTAATTTAATAGATGAAAAGGAACTATTTGCTAAGAGATTTAAGGTTGGTATTGGTATAGATAAATTATCCAAAACTGTTCAACATGGTAAATTATATAAAATTGAACAGACTGAATTTGTCGATGATACAAATAATATGGATAATGAATGGGCTTACTTAGTAGATTATTCGATTTGTGAGGATTATGTTGAGGATAAATATAACGGAATAGAATTAAATGATTTAGATTATGGACATCTAAAGCTAGGAGGAGAGAATAAAGCTTGTAAATATAAAAAAGAAGATAATGGATATATTAAGAGATTTAAAATAATGAGCAGACAGAAGCCAAATAATAATATATTTAAAGTAGTATTTACTAGTTCAGCATATTTTGAAGAGGGTATTAATAAGGTTTTTCAAGAAAATAATATGAAGATTTTAGGTATAGCTAATGATAAGCCAATATATATTGGTGGTTATGATATGAAAACAAAAAGTGAAAAAAATGGTGCTATCAGAAAAATGTACAAAGGATATCCAGCAGGAACTGTTGTATTAGTTGAAAAAATAGATAAAAGTAGAGACATACTAGAATGCAATAATCCTAAAGGTTTTAATAAATATGTAGTATTGGAGGAGAAATAAATGGAAGAAAAAAAAGAAATAGTTTTAGTTATATGTTCTACATTAAATCAAATAACAAACTATCTTGTAATTAAGTTTCTAGAGAAAAAATATAGTATAAAAAAGATATATAATATAACTTATAAAGATGAAACTAAAAAATATTTTAACCTTAATATCAAAAATAATGAATGGGATAAATGGTTGGAAAATATGGATATAGGAATAAAAATCAACCATTATCATATTAAAGATTTATTTAATATAGAAACAATGCAAGAGGAAATTCAGGATAATATAATAAAGAACTGTAAAAAAGATGAAATATATTGGCATATTACTGGAGGGCAGAGGACTATTGCCTTAGCAGTAAGTAATTTGATGCAAGAAGATGACACAAGAAAAAATGATAAATTAATGTACATAGAAGGTAATTCGGAAAAGTTAATACTTAATAATAGTCAGGGTAAATTATTATCAAACCAATATGAAAATTATGGATACAGAGATTTAGATTTTGAAACAGTGTTGAAACTAGTTGGATTTAATACAAAGTCAAATTTAAAATCGACTAAAGTATTAAAAAAGAAATTAAAAAATCCTCTTAAAAATGACTTTGAATATAAATTTTATATAGAATTATATAAAATAATATTAAAAGAAGCAGAAGGTAAAAGTAATAAATATAAAATTGAATATAAGGATAATAAAATCGTAAAGGTATGTGAAGATTCTTTTAGGAATTTATTATTAAAATCTAATGCAGTTAAAAATAGTAAAGACAATCATGAAAGACGAGAATTTATTATAAAAGTTTTTGAAGTGCTAATGTCAGAATACGAAGGTCTAAAAGATATTGGTTACGATATAATTAATTCTCATGAAGTATGTGCTGCATCTTACCCTGCTGGATACATATTTGAAAAAATAACGTCATATGTAATTTATGATTTAGTAAAAAATAACGATAGTATTGTTGATATGAGGACAAGTTTAAAAACCTATTTTGAAAATGAGAATAATGATATTGTTGATGAGTTGGATATTGTTCTTTTAAAAGATACTGGTAAAATAATAAACTTTGAATGTAAATCTGGAGGACTTAAGGGTGATAATGCTAAAAGTCATAATTATACTACATATAGATTAGCAGGAGTATTTGGAATGCCTTTATTATTATCACCATTATTTAAAAAAGAATCTATTATTAATACTGGTACTAATAAAGAATTAAAGAAACAAAAATTAGCCCTAAATGCAGCTAAAAATGCAGAGCTTGAGGTTATATGTTTTGATGAACTAAGTACCATAGAAAAACTAATAAATGATAAATTATAATGAAATTTATAGGAGGATTTAAAAATGTATAAGATTACAAAAGTAAAATATATAAGAGCATTAACACCTATTCATGCAGGAGCAGGACAAGGCTTAGATAGTGTTGATATGCCAATCCAAAGAGAAAAACATTCTAATTTTCCAATAATAGAAGCATCTAGCTTGAAAGGTTCAATAAAACATGGATTGTATAACAAATTAATACATAAAGATAAAAAAAATATTGATGAATTATACAGTATTTTTGGTCCAGAAGAAGGAGATAATTATGCCAGTGCAATAGGTTTTACAGATGCCAAGCTATTGTTTTTTCCAATTAAGTCAATGACCAATATATATAAATTAGTTACTTGCCCTTATATTTTAAAAAGATGGATAGAAGATATAAAATTTCAAAGCGAGAGTAATGAAAATAATGATGGACTAGAAAAATATCTTAATGATCTTAATATACTAGAAGGAAAATGCATAAGTAATAATAGTAATCCAGAAGTATTAGAAGAATATATATTTGAACAACAGGCAATTAAAGAACTCAAACAAAATAAATTAAAACCATTAGAAAATTATTTAGATAATCACATAAGTGAAATTGATAAAAATAGGTTAGTCATATTAAATAATACAGATTTTACAGATTTAGTAACAATGTATACAGAAGTAATAACTAGAAATGCAATTGATATTAATACAGGAGCTGCTAAAGAATCAGGTCTTTTTACTGAGGAATATTTGCCTTCTGAAGCAATATTATATTTTACTGTTTTAGCTTCAGATCAATTTACTACAGATATTACAGCAAAGTATGTTATGAAATATTTTGATGATAAAATAGATGGGTTATTCCAAATTGGAGGTAATGCTACTCTTGGAAAAGGATTTACGAAGCTAATAGGCAAAGAATGTATTAAGGGAGGCGAAAAAATTGGAAAATAATTATAACCTTGATTTATCAAAATTCGCCTTAGATTGTGTACAAAAAATTGATGATAATATTGATAAAAGTAAATATAAAACTTTAGTACTAAAAATGTCCACTTTGATTAGAAATAATGGTTTTATTAACACAATTGTATTTAACTTATCTAAGATTGCAAATAATAATAAAGTTAATGAACATAATGAGGTTTTTAAAAATATAATAATGTGGAGTATGGATAACTACAAGCTTAGAACAATATTTGTTGATGCTAGAAGGAAAAGCATAGACGAAATATATACTAGTAAATTAACCTATAATGATTATGTGAATATAATTCCAAAATATATAGAAATAATAACAGAATTAAATCCAGTTGAATATAGATTGGTATCAAAAGAAATGATAAATCTTTTTATTTGGATAAAGAGATTTGCAAATGGTATGATTGAAGGTGAGAATTAAATGCAAGTTAAAATTGTAGAAGAAGTAGGTAAAGATAAATCAAATAAAAAAGATAAAAATAAATATATTTTTTTACAACAATTTGTTAATAAAAAAATTAAGAATGTAAGAGAGATAAACGTTAAAAAAAATGATATAATTTTTTTGGATAAAGATAATAATGTTAAATCATATCATACATATAATGACTTAATAAAATATTATAATAATATTCCGAATAATGCTAATAAAGCATTATTGATTAATAAATTCTCGTATTTTTTTAGTTTACATGATGAGTATTCAATGAATAAATGCGAGATAGAAATACTTAGTAAAATTACAAAAGATTATAAACTCTTATTTGAAAAACTGGAATTAATTTATGATAGAATTGAACTAGAAGGAGTAATTAATGATAAATTAATAGTAGGGTTGGGTAACCATTCAGTTCATGAGACAAGTATTACTTTACATGGAACTTATGGAATACCATATATTCCTAGTTCCGCAATAAAAGGAGTTCTAAGAAATTATTTAATAAAAGAATACTATAATGTTATTTTTACAGATAATAATGGTAATCACAAAGATGATTCATGTGAAAGTCAGTTGTTAACAACTATCTTCGGCGGTAAAAATAAAGATGGTAAAAATGTAAAAGGTAAGGTTATTTTTATGGATATTTTTCCTACATCATTTTGTATTAAAAAAGATATTATAACGCCTCATCATAGTAATTATTATAGAGAAAATGAAAATGATGTGCTTCCTTTAGATACAGATGAACCAAAGCCTATAGAATTTTTGATTTTGCAAAATAATGATGATAAAGAATGTAAGTTTAATTTCAATTTACTTGTAGATAAAAGTATTTCAAGACTTAAAATTGGAGATATAGAAGAAAATGAAAAATTAAATGTATATAAAGATTATTATTTATATGATTTTATAGAAAAAAACATAAAAGACGCAATAGAACTGAATGGATTAGGGGCAAAAACTTCTGTTGGATATGGTTATTTTAATATAAAATAAAGTAATTATAATATTGAAAATCCAAAAGGGAGCATTAAAATGATTCTTAACAACTTGAAAATAATACTAAGCATAATATTTAATCCAATAAAAACAGCCAAAGGTAAAACCAATCCATTATATGATATTAAGATAATGAAATGGTTTATCATAATAATAAGTTTTGGTAATGTTGTTAACATAACTTTATCAAACTCAAAATATCATTTACCGTTACCACTCATTTTAATAATATCCTTAATAACCTCAATTATAATATACAAATTAATAATTCCAGTTCTTATACATATAGAAAGAATAATAGTTAACAAATGTATTAGATATAATATTTCAAAAGAAATTTATTAAAGATGGTATTACCATATTTTACTGTTGAAATTAATAATAATATAATACGTGATGATATATATATGGTAGAATGAGTGATTCTTCAGCATCCATTTATTATGATGTAGATGAAATGACTGATACTGAAATAGAACTAGAAAAAAATGTTCAATCCCTGTTAGAAATATTCAAAGACAAGAAAATAATAATGACAATCAACAATTGATGGATCAATATGAAAAAATCAAAAGTATTATTGATGAATTAATTCAAGAATATTATTCTAAGTAAATTCAAGGAAATGCAACAATAACACAATGAGTTATGATATAATATCATATGAATAGAGAAGTTTATTACTAAAATTGTTACAAAATTATTGGTGCAAAATTTGTCACCACACTTAAGGTCAGATATAATAAGGGTTCAAGCTTACTCGTCCCAACTGAAAATGACGATATTTTTGACATTATCCAATATTATTATACATAATATTACAAAACTTGTTGAAGTATAAAAAAGCCCTGAACCCTTGAAATTGGTGGATTTTAGCCATGGGGTCTATAGTAATACATAATCCAATACAATAAGGATTGAAACAAATCCGTTGCCAATATACTACCGTCGGCTTCTTTTTATAGTAATACATAATCCAATACAATAAGGATTGAAACTAACCTTAACTGATACTTCCTGGTTTTTCTTTTCTGCATAGTAATACATAATCCAATACAATAAGGATTGAAACTAACTTCTGGTTCTTGATCTGCAACTACTGGTGTCGGATAGTAATACATAATCCAATACAATAAGGATTGAAACATATGTCTGTGCTTTCTTGCTTCTCGATCTGTAATTGATAGTAATACATAATCCAATACAATAAGGATTGAAACATAAAATCTGTCTGTGCTTGCAATTCACTCTGATTATAGTAATACATAATCCAATACAATAAGGATTGAAACAAAGATTGTTGAAGAGCAACATAAAAGTATTTTGAAATAGTAATACATAATCCAATACAATAAGGATTGAAACTTTATATTATGCCCCTTGCTTAATGTGTCCGAATACATAGTAATACATAATCCAATACAATAAGGATTGAAACACTTCTTTCCAGTATTCATGTTCACCGTATAATGGAATAGTAATACATAATCCAATACAATAAGGATTGAAACAGAGAACTAATTAACTCCTGATTCTCGTTATTGTTTATAGTAATACATAATCCAATACAATAAGGATTGAAACCTCTTGTTCAGAATCTTGTGAAGCCACGTATTGATATAGTAATACATAATCCAATACAATAAGGATTGAAACTTACTATTAGCTATAGTAATAATAGCAGCAGTTACAATAGTAATACATAATCCAATACAATAAGGATTGAAACACGAGTCCAAAATGTTAACGCTTAACGAAAAAAGGCATAGTAATACATAATCCAATACAATAAGGATTGAAACCTTTTGACATATTCATTTCCTCCGTTTTCCGTTACTATAGTAATACATAATCCAATACAATAAGGATTGAAACGGTTCAGAAGCGATATAAAAGAAGGTAGCCAGTATTAATAGTAATACATAATCCAATACAATAAGGATTGAAACAATCGTCTTGTATAACTTCAGATGCAGTATAGTTATATAGTAATACATAATCCAATACAATAAGGATTGAAACGTAATGGATAATTGTAATTCATTAATTAACTCTATTAATAGTAATACATAATCCAATACAATAAGGATTGAAACTCTGTTCGGTTTGATATAAATATTCTACAGTTGAATATAGTAATACATAATCCAATACAATAAGGATTGAAACCTTTTGTAAAAAAATGTAAAAAAAATAAGATGCCACATAGTAATACATAATCCAATACAATAAGGATTGAAACGTTGTTAAAGGTTGAGGAGCTACTCCCCACGTGCTGATAGTAATACATAATCCAATACAATAAGGATTGAAACCGAGAATGACAATCAACAAACATTAGATAAGTTCGAATAGTAATACATAATCCAATACAATAAGGATTGAAACAGGTTTCTCACTTGCTCACCTCCTAAATACTATTAATAGTAATACATAATCCAATACAATAAGGATTGTAACACGCTTTTAAAGTTGTTTGAATCAACTCTTTTTACGTAGTAATACATAATCCAGGAAATTATGTTTTGAAATAATGTAATTAGATGAAAGATAACAAAACAAAGTCACCCAATAGATTAAATCTATTAGATGACTTTTTAACATTAAAAAAATTATTCTTATATTACGCCAAGCAACTTCAACAACTTAATACAATCTTTATAACTGGCTAAATATAAGCATTGATTAGCACACGTCAATTTATCTGATTGCTTTGAAATATATGCTTTTACAAACTTACTATCTTCTTCACTTAAGGAATTTATTATTGTTTCAAATTTATGCTTGTTTTTATCCAAGTAGCAATCTAATTCTTGGTATTCTAAATCTGTATTAACAAAATCTCTATAAGTTTTATCTAACATATGTACTGCAAAAACATTAAAGTGTTCTGTGATATCTAACATAAAATCATACCTCCATTATTGAATTACTATCGCAAACAGGGTATAATAGATTTACCTCTATTTTTGATAGTGGTGGATATAGAAGTGATGTGTTAGCTTGCAGGCGACCATCACTTTTATTTATCCTCTAGGTTATCGTAGGCTCTATGAATACTCTCACGAATCATTTCTGAACGGTTAAGTTTTTCTATCTCACAACATTTATCAAGTTTTTCAACCGTAGTCTTATCCATTCTAATTCGTACTGAAAAATTCTTAGGGTTATCCGTAGGACGACCTATTTTTTTCTCAGACAAATGTTCACCTCCTAGTATAATAAT